>NZ_JBEZNF010000010.1:254959-255184 GCF_040653095.1 Streptomyces sp. NPDC048057 | reverse complement strand
GGGCACGGTGGTACCCCCACCGCGTCGACTCCCTCCTCCGCCTTGCGATCGCACGCACCAGACCCCGCCAGGCCCGCCCCAAGGGCGGACGACGCCACTTTGAAGACACTCCCTAGACCGTGCCCGCACCGTCCCCTCCGGACCGCGACGATCCGCATCGGAAGACCGTCAGGAGACACACCGTCATGTCCGACCGCGAGGACCTTCCGCCGCCGTATCCCGGTG
>NZ_JBEZNF010000010.1:0-254862 GCF_040653095.1 Streptomyces sp. NPDC048057 | reverse complement strand
GTGAGGAAGTCGCGTCCGCGCCCGTCCACCCCGATGAGGGGCCGCCGCCGTATCCCGGTGAGGAAGTCGCGTCCGCGCCCGTCCACCCCGATGAGGGGCCGCCGCCGTATCCCGGTGAGGAAGTCGCGTCCGCGCCCGTCCACCCCGATGAGGAGCTGCCTCCGTACCCGGGCGAGGACGCCCCCGTCCACCTGGCCGAGGAGCCGCCCGTAACCCAGCCCCTCGTACCCCAACCCATACCCCCGCCTCCGCCCCTGCCGCCCGCCGTTCCCGTGGCGCCGGGCTTCGGGACCGCCGTCGACCACGACGACCTGGCGCTGGACCAGGGGCGTCGGATGGTGAAGGCGGTCCAGCGGGGCGTCGACGGGGCCGCGCTCTCGCACCTGTTGGTGACCGTGCCGACGGGGCTGGTCAGCCTCGCCGTCGTGGCCTTCGTGTGCGCCCTGGTCAACCCGGTCTTCGGGGTGATCGGCGCGGTCGCCTGGCTGCTGTCCGGACCGCTGGTCTTCAACCGGAGCGTGGAGGCGGCCATCGCCCGGCGCCTGCTCGGCATGCGCAGGCCCACCCCGCAGGAGGCCGAACGCCTGGACGTGGTCTGGGAGCAGGTGACCCGGCGCGCGGGGGTGGATCGGGAGACCTACGAACTGTGGATCCAGGAACGCCCCGAACTGAACGCGACCGCCGCGGCCGGGCACGTCGTCGCCGTCACCCGGCACGCCATGGAGTGGCTCCCCAACTCCCGCCTCGCGGCGGTCCTCGCGCACGAACTCGGCCACCACGTGGGCGGCCACACCTGGGCGTCGATGCTGGCCGACTGGTACGCCCTGCCGGCCCGGACGGCGGGACGCGCGATCTTCGCCTTCCTGACCCTCCTGTTCCAGTCGAAGAACTGCTTCGGCGTCGCCTGCGGCGGCTGCCTCTCCCTGGTGCTCGTCCAGTTCCTCTTCTTCTTCTCCTTCATGGAAGGGATGTGGTTGCTCGTCCTCCTGGTGGCGGTCGGACCGCTGCTGATCGCCTGGCTGCACCGGCGGGAGGAGTTCCGGGCGGACGCGTACGCGGTGGGGCTCGGTTTCGGTCCGGCGCTGGAGGACGTCCTCGTGGCGGAGGCGCAGGCGACGGCGATGACCGGTCTTCCGCCGCAGGGGCCGGCCCTGACGCCCCCGGCCGTCCCGCCGATGCCCCCGCCGCATCCGGGGCCGTACCACCAGCCGTATCCACCGTCGTACCCCCAGCAGCATCCCCCGCCGCACCCGGGGCATCCCGGCTTCGGGCCGCCCCACGCCTGGCCGCATCCCACCCCCCGGCAGCCCGCGGGCGCCGGCCCGCGCTTCGCCGCGCGGGCCGCCCACACGAACATGGAGGCGCGCCTGCGGAACGTCAGGCTCGTCCTGTCCCAACAGAACCGACCGTAGGGCTGCCGCCCGCCGTCGGGAACTTCCACCCCCGCCCCCACGACTCCTGTGCGTGACCCCCCACCGTGCGACGGCGTGCCGTCGCGGACGAACAGGAGAGCCCATGGACCGCAGACACGTGCTCCAAGCTTCCACCGCCCTCGGGGTCGCGGGGGCGGTGACGGGGCTCGCCACCGCCGCCCGGGCGACGCCGTCGGACGGGCGGGCGCGCTCCGGGCCGCTGCGGGTGCAGGTCGTGATGTTCGAGGGAGTGGAGGAACTCGACTTCGCCGCGCCCTTCGAGGTGTTCGCCGCAGCCGGGTTCTTCACGGACCGTCAGGTCGACGTCCGCTACGTCAGCGCCACCGGGCCCGGCACGTTCCGCGCCGCCTACGGGACGCAGCTGAGCGTCGCGCACGGCTGGTCGCCCCGGGCCGCGGACGTCCTGGTGGTGCCCGGCGGCGGCTACGCGCGCCGCGACAGCCCCGGAGTGTGGGCGGAGATCCGGCGCGGCGTCCTGCCGCGCGCCCTGGCCTCGGCCGCACGCCGGGGACTGACCGTCGCCGCGGTCTGCACCGGCACCATGCTGCTGTCCGCCGCCGGGCTGACCAAGGGCCGCCCCTGCACCACGCACCACCGGGCCCGGGCCGACCTGGAGCGTCAGGGCGGCGTGCTCAAGGACGCCCGGGTGGTGGACGACGGGGACCTGGTGACCGCGGGCGGCATCACCTCCGGTCTTGAACTCGCCCTCTGGCTGGTGCGACGCGAACTCGGCGCCGACGCGGCGATCGGTGTCGAGGCGATGTTGGAGTACGAGGCCCGCGGCACCGTGTGGGTGCCCGCCGAGTAGCGGTGCTCGTCCCCGTGGCGATCGCGGGGGACGTGGCAACCGGTTCTGGAGGGACGAGATTCAGCCATCGCGTCACGTGGCGACAACGCCGACTCCCGATGATCACTCTCACTCTTCGGGAGTGGGAAGCGGGGCCACCCCTCGGCAGCACGTCGACCACCCCGCCGAGCAGGGAGCCACTTGTTCTCCAGCAAACGTCAGGGCCGTGGCGCGGGGACCGCCGCCGCGGTCCTCACGGCCACGGCGCTCGTCGCCGGACTGACCACCACGACGTCCTCCGCCACCACCGGCGCGAACACCCCCGCAGGGGAGACCGAGCGCACCGCCGCCGGGCTCCGGTGGGTCACCCTGATCACCGGGGACCGCGTCGGTGTGGACGCCCGGGGCAAGGCCGTCACGGTCGACCGGGCCGAGGGCCGGCACAAGATACCCGTGCACAGTTGGACCGAGAAGGGCCGTACCTACGTCGTCCCCGCCGATGCCGAACGGCTCCTCGCCCGGGGCGTCCTCGACCGCCGCCTCTTCGACGTCACCGGACTCAGCACGCCCGAGAGCCTGCGGTCCTACGACAAGGGCCTCAAGGCGATCGTCGCGTACAAGGGCGCCTCAGGGGCCGCCGCCCGGGCGGAGGTGCGCGGTGACGCGGAGGTGCGGCGGACGCTGCCGTCGCTGAACGCGGACGCCGTGACCGTCCCGGAGCGGAATCCGGGAGCGCTGTGGGACGCCCTCACCCGTACCGCCGGGGCGGCTGACGCCCGTACGGCGCGGGCCGTCCCGGGCGTCGAGCGCGTCTGGTTGGACGCGGTGCGCACCGCCTCGCTCGACAAGAGCACGGCCCAGATCGGTACCCCCACGGCGTGGCAGGCCGGGTACGACGGGACGGGCGTCACCATCGCCGTCGTCGACACCGGTGTGGACGAGACCCACGAAGACCTGAAGGGCAGGGTCGTCGGGGCGCACAACTTCTCCGACTCGCCCGATGCCAAGGACCGCGACGGGCACGGCACCCACGTCGCCTCGATCGCCGCGGGCACCGGCGCCCGCTCGGGCGGTGCGCACAAGGGCGTCGCGCCCGGCGCGAAAGTCCTGAACGCCAAGGTGCTCAACGACTTCGGCAGAGGCACCGACTCGCAGATCCTCGCCGGCATGGACTGGGCCGTGGCGCAGGGCGCGGACATCGTCAACATGAGCCTCGGCAGCGCCGACACCCCCGAACTGGACCCGTTGGAGGCCCTGGTCAACAAGCTGACCAAGGAGAAGGGCGTCCTGTTCGCCGTCGCCGCCGGCAACAGCGGACCGTCCCCCCGTTCGATCGACTCCCCGGGCAGCGCGGACGCGGCCCTCACCGTCGGGGCCGTGGACGACACCGACAAGGTGGACGATCGCTCCTCGGCCGGGCCGAGGCGCGGTGACGGCGCGGTCAAGCCGGACGTCACCGCGCCCGGCATGGACATCACCGCGGCCTCGGCCCCCGGCAGCGCCGCAGCGCAGCAGCACGGCGAGAACCCGCCCGGCTACGTCACCCTCTCCGGCACCTCCATGGCCGCACCGCACGCCGCGGGCGCCGCCGCCCTGCTCAAGCAGCGCAATCCCACCTGGACGGGCGAGCGCATCAAGTCCGTGCTCACCGCCTCCGCCAAGGACGGCGGCCACGGCGTCTTCCGGCAGGGCACCGGCCGGCTCGCCGTCGACGCCGCCCTGACGCAGACCGTGGTCGCCGACGAGCCCACCGTCACCTTCGGTCGGCAGCAGTGGCCGCACACCGACGACCGGCCCCTCACCAAGGAGATCACCTACCGCAACCTCGGGGACCGGGACGTCGCGCTGGACCTGACGGTCCGCGGCTTCGACCCGAAGGGCGGGCCCGCCCCGGCCGGCTTCTTCGCCCTGGGCGTCGACCGGGTCACCGTGCCCGCCGGCGGCACCGCTGCCGTCCCCGTGACGGTGGACACCCGGATCGGCGGCTCCAACGACGGCGCCTACTCCGCGTCCGTCGTCGCGACCGGCGGTGGCCAGAACGTGCGCACCACGGCCGCGGTGGACCGCGAGGTCGAGTCGTACGACCTGACGCTCAACCACACCGGCTCGGACGGGAATCCCAGCGGCGACTTCGTCAGCCGCATCACCCAACTCTCCGGCGTGGAGCACGTCCCCAGCTTCTCCGCCGAGGGCAAGAGCACCGCGACGTACCGGCTGCCGAAGGGCGACTACGTCCTGGACGCGAAGCGTTCCGTCCCGTCCCCCGCGGGCGAGTCGTCGGACTGGCTGACCCACCCCAAGCTGGCGCTGACGAAGAACACCACCGTCGAGGTCGACGCCCGGCTCGCCAAGCCCGTGCGGATGAGCATCCCGGACAGCAGGGCCGCGATGACCGGCGCCTACCGCTCGCTCTCCGTCGACACCGGCGCGGAGCCCTACAGAACCTTCCGGATCTTCGGCTCCTTCGACGGCCTGCGCACGGCGCAACTCGGCCCCGAGCGGCCCACCGGCGCCACGCTCACGGATTCCTTCCTCGCCCAGTGGGAACGAGGCGCCTCGACCCAGTACAACGGCGCCGCGGGCGGGCGGGTCGAACGGCTCTCCACCGGGCACACCACGGCGTTCACGTCCGCCGACTTCGCGAAGGTCTCCGCGACCGCGGGCACCTCGGTGCCGGGCAAGAAGGCGCTCTCCACGGCGGTGAGCACCGTCGACGGTCACTTCTTCGACTCCGTGTCCCCGTTCGACCTGCCCGGCACCCGGACCCACCACCTGGCCACGGCCGGGAAGACCAACACCTGGTCCCTGCGGATGGCGCAACTCGACGCCGACGGGTTCGAAGAGACCGACCACACCTCGCCGGTGCGCGACCACCGCCCGGGCGGCAGCCACCGCGTGACCTTCGGCACCGCCGTCCACTCCCCGCTGATGCACGAGATGGCCGGCGTCACCAGGAGCGAGGACGTCCTCATCGGCTCCGTGCCGCTCTTCTCCGACGGCAGGGGCAACATCGGCGGATCCGTGCACTCCTCGGCGCGGACCGTGCTCCACCAGGGCAGCACCAAGATCGAGGAGAACACGAATCCGCTGGACGGCATGGCCGGATTCGCTGTCGGCGCGGACGACGCCGAGTACACCCTGACGACCTCGGTGCGGCGCGCCCCGTCCGTCTCCGCGGTCGGCACCCGCATCGACGGCTCCTGGACCTTCCGCAGCGCCCGGCCGCCGGCGGGCGAGCCCGTCCGGATCCCGCTCTCCACCGTTCGCTTCGACGCCAAGGTCGCCCTCGACGGCACCGTCCCCGCGGGCCGTACGACGACCTTCCCGGTGACCGTCCAGGGACCGGCGGCCGGCTCCGGCCTGAAGTCCCTCGCCGTGTCCGTGTCGTACGACGGCGGCACCACCTGGAAGCAGGTGCCCGTGAAGAAGGGCAAGGTCACGATCGAGAGCCCCGCGAAGGGCAAGTCCCTGGCGCTGCGGGGCCAGGTCGCCGACCGGCACGGCGGCAAGGCGAGCGTGACCGTGTACGACGCGTACCTCGGCAGGTAACCGACGGGGAACGCCCTCCGGCGGCTCGAACGCCGGACCGTGGTCAGCCGTCCACCGCTCGGGTGGACGGCTGACTACGATGAGGGGTCCCGCCGGTGCGCGGGGCGCGGCCGGAGGGAGACGAGGTGGGGGAGCAGGAGCGTCCGCGGCGACGCGGTCAGGGCGAGCTGGAGGCCGAGGTGCTGGCGGTGCTTCAGGAGGCGCCGGGCCCGCAGGGCACGGCGTGGGTGCAGGAACGGCTGGGCGGGTCCCTCGCCTACACCACGGTGATCACCATCCTCACCCGGCTGCTCGCCAAGGGGGCGGTGACGCGGGAGAAGTCGGGCCGGTCCTTCGTGTGGACCCCGGCCGCGGACGAGGCGGGGCTCGCGGCGCTGCGGATGCGGCGCGTGCTGGACGGGGAGAGCGACCGGGAGGCGGTGCTGGCCCGGTTCGTCACCGGGCTGGCGCCCGGTGACGAGCAGGTGCTGCGGGCGCTGTTGGAGCGTGCCGGGGAAGCGCAACCCGAGGGATAGGGGCGTCATGGGGGTCTTCGTCTTCCTGCCGCTGGTGCTGCCCCTGACGGCGTGGCCGATCGCCCGCCTCGCCGAGCAGCATCTGCACCCGAGGTCCGCGACCTGGCTGCTGTCGGCGGTCGCCGGGGTGCTCGCGGTGTGCAGCACGCTGTGCCTGGCGCTGCTGATGGTGGTCGGCACGGCGCAGCTGCCCGGCAATCCGCTCCCCGACGGCTGGTCCGACCCCGAGGTGCGCGCGGCGGTGCCCTACGACGAGGTCGCGGGCCGGGTCGCGATCCCCGCGCTGATCGCCGTGCTCGCGGCGTGCGGCCGGACGGCGTGGCACCACCGCCGGGTGCGCAGCCGGGCCCGGCGCGCCCTGCAAGGGCTGCCCGCCACGTCGGTCGCGGTACTGGACGACACCGTGCCGTACGCCTACGCCCTGCCCGGCGGGCGCGGTCGGATCGTCGTCACCACCGGAATGCTCGCCGGGCTGACCGCGGCCGAGCGACGGGCCCTGTTCGCCCACGAGCGGGCCCATCTGGCGCGCCGTCACCACCGCTTCGTGCTGACGGTGCAACTCGCGGCGCGCGCCAATCCGTTCCTGCGCCCGCTGCTGACGACCGTGACGTACACGACGGAGCGGTGGGCGGACGAGGAGGCGGCCACCGCCGTCGGCAGCCGGCGGACGGTGGCGCTGGCGATCGGCAGGTCCGCGTTGATCTCGCGCGGCGGGCCGGATGCGGCGCTCGCGGGCTTCGCGGTGGCGGGGCCGGTGCCGCGCCGGGTCGCCGCCCTGCTGGGGCCGGCCCCGGCAGGCGGGGTCTGGCCGTCGGTCTTCACCACGGTGGGCCTGGCCACGTGGGGTGCCGCCGCGGGCACCACCGCATCGGCGCTGTCCTCGGCGAACTCCGCCGTCACGCTCTTCCTGATCCTGCGCGCGGCAACCCCGATGTGAGGGGCCCGTGTGCTGGGCGGGGTGCTGGGCCGTCGCCAGCACCCCTTCTTCTTCGGCCGGTGGGTCAGCCGCGGTTCCTGACGCGTACGAAGAGGGTCGTACGGGTGGGTCGCGCGGGCGCCCTACACGGGACGGGCGGCCGGGTGGGGGGATTCACCTGCTGGAGCCCTACTCCTCCTCGCCTTCCATGAAGTCGCCGACCTCGTCGACGACTTCGGCCGCGACGAGGCCGCCGGCGACGCCGACCGCGAGGCCGGCAGCGCCCGCGGCGACCACGGTGCCGGTGCTGGGGCCGGAGCGCCGGTGCCCGCCGTGCCCGTCGTGATGTCCGTCGTGCGAGCCGTGGGAGTCGTGCCCGCCGTGGCTCGCGTACGAGGCGCCGTGCTCGTACGGCGCAGGAACGGTGTGGTGGCCGTGCGTGGCGAGCAACTGCCGCAGCCAGGCGTCGACGACCTCCTTCCAGTCGCGGTGGGGCACGCCGTCGTGGCTGACGACGTGCCGGTTGATCGCGTCGTGGCCGGCCGAGTAGAAGCCGCCGGGCTTGTCGGCCTCCAGGACGACCTCCATGCCGCCGGGGTTGGCCAGGAAGGTCACCTCCAACTCCCGCATGGCGTGGGCGTACTGCGGTGCGGGCGTGAGCTCGATCTCCTGGTAGAAGGGCAGGCGCTGCCCGGTGCCGCCGATGCGGCCGTATTCGAGGTCGGCGGAGCGGAAGCCGAAGCCGAGCTGGCCGAGGGCCTCCAGCACGGCCTCCTGCGCCGGCAGCGGGCGCACCATGAGCTGGTCGAGGTCGCCCTTGTCCTTGGTGCCGGACACCGCCAGCTCGGTGCGCACCCCCAGCACGATGCCGAGCGGCTGCCCGTACAGCTCCGTGATCGGGGTCTCCCACGGCACGGTGAGGCCGAAGGGGACGCTGCGGTGCTCGCCGGCGGCCAGCCGGAAGCCGCCGCCGACGGTGAAGCGGTCGAAGGCGACCGTACCTTCGCTCTCCCCTTCGTCGTGCTCGACCTCGACGCGGGCGAGGAGTTCGAGGGAGACCTGGTCAATGTCGAAGTCGGCGTCGCCGCCCTTCAGTTCGACCTGTCCGGTCACGATGGCGCCGGGCAGCACCGCGCCCGGATGGAGGACCGTGTCCACCGTGGGTCCGCCCACGCCGAGCGAGCCAAGCAGCCTTTTGAACACCATCAGGCGTTCACTCCTTCGTCGTTCTGTTCCGGGATGCCCGGTGGTAGGGAGGGACGGTGCGGGTCGGTGTCGCCGTCGACGTCGGGGCGTGCGACGGCCCGCCCGCGCATCTTCTACATGCGTGTAGAAGTGTAGGGCGGCGGCGGCCCGTTGAGGACCAACGTCACCCATTGAGGGGGAAGGTGACGCAAACACGCCGTCGAGGAAGGCCCGGGCGAGCCGATCGGCGGGCGGGAGCGATCAGTTTCCGCCGCGCGGCGGACGGTGGCGTCCGAGGCGTGGTGTCGTGCCGGACGCGCAGGTCATACGATCATCGCTGGACCACCGGTCCGCGCCTTGAGCTCGCGGCGCCCGACGAACTGCCGAGGAGAGACGTGTGAGCAAGCGCTCGCGCCGCGCCGCGCCCGCGCAGGGGGCGGTGCGTCCCACCGTCACCGTGTGCCGGGGTTGCTGTTGCGGCAGCCCGAAAATAGCCGGGCTCGACCACGCGGCCCAATTGCGGGAGCTGCGGACGGAGTTGGCGGGCCGGGCGACCGTACGGGTCACCGACTGCATCGACGCCTGCGACCAGGCCAACGTGATCGTCGTCCAACCCTCCGCCGAGGGCCGCAGGGCCGGCGGCCGGCCGGTGTGGCTCGGCCTCGTCAACGACGCGGACGCCACCGGCGACATCAGGGCGTGGATCGAGGACGGCGGGCCCGGCCTCGCCGACCCGCCCGCCGTCCTCGACCTCTACGCCTTCACCCCCTCCCGCCGGGTGCGCGCCGAACTCCCCGAGCAGTAGCCGACCGCGGCCCCGCGCCCGGCCGTGCGAACGCCCACAGCGCGAGACCGAGGCCGCTGAACGCGGCGCCCAGCACGCACACCGCGCCCCAGCCGGCCGCCGTGTAGAGGGACGTCGCGGCGATGGCACCGGTGGCGCTGCCGATCGCGTAGCAGACCATGTAGCCGCCGATCAGCCGGCTGCCGGCGGCCGGGTGCAGTGCGTAGATCAGGGTCTGATTGGTGACGTGCACCGCCTGCACGGCGAGGTCGAGCAGCACCACCCCGACGAACAGCGGCCAGAGCGAGCTACGGGTGAACGCCAGCGGCAGCCACGAGACGACGAGCAGCGCCAGCGCGATGCCGGTGGTCCGGTGGGAGTGCCCGCGGTCGGTCAGCCGGCCCGCGACGGTCGCGGCCAGCGCGCCGACCACGCCGACCAGCCCGAGCGCCCCGATCGCGCTGTGCGACAGGGAGTGCGGGGCTTCGCTGAGCGGCAGCGCGACACTGCTCCACAGGGTGCTGAAGGCGGCGAAGACCAGCAGCCCGAACAGCGCCCGCAGCCGCAGCAGCCGCTCCTGGGCGAACAAGGCGACCGTGGAGCGCAGGAGCTGCCCGTAGCGCAGCGCCGCCGACGGCGTCCGGCTCGGGCGCGGCAGCACCCGGTGCAGGACCAGGGCGAGCAGCGCGGTCAGCGCAGCCGACGCGAGATAGGTCGAGCGCCAGCCCGCGAGATCGGCGATCAGCCCGGACGCGGTGCGGGCCAGCAGGATGCCGATGACCACGCCGCCGGTGACGAGGCCGACGACCCGACCGCGCACGGCGGGCTCCGCCAGCGATGCCGCGAAGGCCACCAGCGTCTGCGTGACCACGGCGAGGAGCCCCATCGCGGCCATGCCCGCGAGCAGGACCGCCGCCGTCGGGGCGGTGGCGACCACGGCCAGCGCCGCGACCAGGAGCAGCAGTTGCGCCACGACGAGCCGTCTGCGGTCGACGATGTCGCCCAGCGGGACGAGGAAGAAGAGCCCCAGCCCGTATCCGACGTGCGTCAGGGTGACGACGCTGCCGACGAGGGCTGGGCTCATCGAGAGGTCGTGGCCCATGGTCACCAGCAGCGGCTGGGAGAAGTAGACGTTGGCCACCGCGGCGCCGCAGGCGACGGCGAACAGCGCGACGACGCCCCGGGAGAGAGCGAACGCGGCCTCCGCCCCGCCCTCGTGCTCTTGGCGCTCCCCGCTTCTTTTGCTCTCTTCGTCCCCGGATCGTCGCGCCACGACCTCGCACTCGCCCGCCATCGGCCACCCCCGCGCATCTGGTTTCAACATGCCACCACGTGGTGACGGTAACCTTGCTGGTGGCATGTTGCAACCAATATGGGAATGAGGGACGCCGTGGTGACCAGGACGCGCTTCGACGACAGTGAATGTCCCGTCGCCCGGTCGGTGGACGCGATCGGCGACTGGTGGTCCCTCCTGATCGTGCGGGACGCCTTCGACGGCAGTCGGCGCTTCGGGGAGTTCCAGCGCAGCCTCGGGGTGGCGAAGAACATCCTCACCGCACGCCTGCGCGCCCTGGTCGCCGGCGGCGTCCTGGAATCCGTCCCCGCGTCGGACGGCAGCGCCTACCGCGAGTACGTGCTCACCCCGAAGGGCGAGGCGCTCTTCCCCGTCGTCGTCGCGCTGCGGCAGTGGGGCGAGGAGCACTTCTTCGCCCCCGGCGAGCCCCACTCGCAGTTGGTCGACCGCCGGCAGGGGCAGCCCCTGCGCGCCCTCGAAGTGCTCTCCGCTGACGGCCGACGCGTGGCCCCCGACGACACCGCCGTTCGTAAGGTCCCCACTCGGTGACCTCTTCGACGGGTCCTAGGAGGCGTGGGCGAGGGCGCTGGGAGTGAGTCGGCCGACGATCGCCGGCGCTTCCTGGACGAGGGCCTCGTCGGTGAGCGCCTCCACCATGAACAGGGCATAGTCCACCCGGCGCGTCAGATTGCTGGCCA
The DNA here is from genome assembly GCF_040653095.1 of Streptomyces sp. NPDC048057. Taxonomy (NCBI): domain Bacteria; kingdom Bacillati; phylum Actinomycetota; class Actinomycetes; order Kitasatosporales; family Streptomycetaceae; genus Streptomyces; species Streptomyces sp. NPDC048057. Next base: position 243,701 of record NZ_JBEZNF010000010.1, on the reverse strand, counting down.
GCACCGGGTCGCCCACGTGCTGGCTCCACACCGGCAGCCCCTGGCTCTCGCCCTCCTCCAACGTGCTGCCGCGCACCACGGTCCAGCGGGTGTCGCTGGCGAACACCCGCCGGCACGCCTCCACCTGGTCGTCGATCTCGACGGCCCGTACGAGCTTGCCCAGCACGGCCGAGACCCGCAGCGCCGCGGTGAACGTGCGCGAGTAGTGGTCCTTGCCGTCGCGCGTGATGTGCCAGCCGCAGGAGAAGACCAGGCGCGCGTCGGGTGCGGCGTGGTCGAGCACGGCCTGCGCCGTCCCCGACGAGTACTGCTGCACGCCCCAGGGCACCAGCACCGTGAGCACGCCGTCGCAGCCGTCCACCGCGCGCCGGATGACCTCCGGGTCGTTCGTCGGTCCGGGCACGACCGTGATGCTCGACTCGAACGCGGCGAGCTTGGGCACGCTCCGCTCCCGGCACACCCCGACGACCTCGTAGCCGCGTTCCAACGCGTGCCGGACCATGTGCTGCCCGAGCTTCCCCGAAGCCCCGACGACGCAGACCTTCTTCCTGCGGTCCGTGCCCATGACGCAGCCCCTTCCCGAGGGCGTCCACCCTCAGCCTTATGGTGTAAGGCAAGGTAGTCTTATGATGTAAGGCAGTCAACGGGAACGACTGAGGGAGACCGATGCCCCAGCAGGGCAAGGGCCGGCGCCGAGCGTCCGCGCGCACACCGCTCAGCCGCGAGGGCGTGGTCCGCACGGCGATGGCGGTGGCCGACGAGAAGGGCCTGGCCGCACTCAGCATGCGGGCCGTCGCCGAGCCCCTGGGCGTCGAGGCGATGTCGCTGTACCACCACGTCGGCGGCCGGGAGGACGTCCTCGACGGCATGGTGGACGCGGTCTTCGCCGAGATCGAGCTACCGCCGCGCGACACGGACTGGAAGAGCGCCGTGCGCCACCGGGCGGCCTCCGCCCGCGCCGTGCTCCTACGGCACCCGTGGGCCGTCGCCCTGATGGACTCCCGCAGCCGCCCCGGCCCCGCGACCCTGCGCCACCACGACGCCGTCATCGGCACGCTGCGCACCGGGGGGTTCTCCGTGGTGATGACCGCGCACGCCGTCTCGCTCGTCGACGCCTACGTGTACGGCTTCGTGATCCAGGAGCTGAGCCTGCCGTTCGGCGGCCCGGGGGAGCTGGAGGAGGTGGCGGACGCCATCGTGCAGGAGATGGACGCCGACGCGTACCCCCACCTCACCGAACTCGCCACCGAGCACGTGCTGGGGCCCGGCTACGACCACGCCGACGTGTTCGCCTTCGGCCTCGACCTGATCCTCGACGCCCTGCGGCCGGACGAGGCGGCCGAAAGGGAGCCGGTGAAGCCCGCACGATCCCCGGAAGGTCAGCCGGACTCGCCGTAGGGCGTGATCCGGCGGTACGCGGCCCGGGCGTGCAGCACGCGCCCGGCGACCGTCCCCACGACGGTCGCGGCGAGCAGGCACAGCATCCAGCCGGGGTCCCGGTTCCCGGCCCAGGAGATCTCGCCGGTCGGCTCGGTGCCGAGCACGTTCAGACAGGCCCAGCACAACACCGCGGTCCCAGGGGCGGCGAGCAGCCGGCCGCGCATCCCCAGCAGCGCCGCCATCAGGGAGAGCACCACCAGGGCGAGGCCCGTCCGGTCGAGCACGCCGAGCGCGTCGAGGAGGGCGACCAGAGCGAACGCGCCGCCGTACGCGGCGGCCCAGACGAGCGGTGTCGCCCAGGGCTCGGGCACCGGCCGCACCTCCCGGCCCAGCCATCGCCACTCCACCATCGCCGACTCCCTCCCGCGCACCACCTTGAGCCGCGCCGGGAAGAACTTACCCCCGGCCCGGCGGCGTACGGCCGTTCTCGGCCGCTCGCCGCCGGTGGTCCCGGGGGGCGTTCACGGTGCTGCGGAGGGGCGGGCTCAGCCGCGGGCGAGCAGCTCCAGGGTGTCGATCACCCGGTGGGAGAAGCCCCACTCGTTGTCGTACCAGGCGACCACCTTCACATGGCGGCCCTCGACCCGGGTCAGCGCCGAGTCGAAGATCGAGGAGGCCGGGTTGCCGGTGATGTCGGAGGACACCAGCGGGTCCTCCGAGTACTCCAGGATCCCCGCGAGCGGGCCCTGTGCCGCCGTGCGGTACGCCGCGAGGACCTCCTCGCGCGTCACGTCGCGGGCCACCGTCGTGTTCAGCTCGACGATCGAGCCGACCGGGACCGGGACCCGGATCGAGTCGCCCGACAGCTTGCCGTCGAGGTTCGGCAGGACGCGCCCGATCGCCTTGGCCGCGCCGGTCGTGGTCGGCACGATGTTGACGCCGGCGGCGCGCGCCCGGCGCGGGTCGCGGTGCGGCCCGTCCTGGAGGTTCTGCTCCTGGGTGTAGGCGTGCACCGTCGTCATGAACCCGTGCTCGATCCCGGCGAGTTCGTCGAGGACCGCGGCGAGCGGGGCGAGCGCGTTGGTCGTGCAGGAGGCGTTGGAGACGATCCGGTGCGCGGCCGGGTCGTACGCGTCGGTGTTGACGCCGTACGCGAGGGTGACGTCGGCGCCGTCCGACGGCGCGCCGACGAGGACCTTCGCCGCACCGGCGTCGAGGTGGGCGCGGGCGGCCGTCGCCGCGGTGAAGCGGCCGGTGGCCTCCAGTACGACGTCCACGCCGAGTTCGCCCCACGGCAGCTTCGCCGGCTCGCGCTCCGCGAGCACCTTGATGCGGCGGCCGTCGACCACCAGCGCGTCGCCGTCGACGGTCACCGGGCGGCCCAGCCGGCCGGACGTCGAGTCGAAGGCGAGCAGCCGGGCGAGGGCGGTCGGCTCGGTGAGGTCGTTGACGGCGACGACCTCCAGCGCGCTGTCCCGCTCCAGCAGGGCGCGCAGCACGTTGCGCCCGATGCGGCCGAATCCGTTGATGGCGATGCGAGTCATGTCGGTGTCCCTTCGGTTCTCCACCAGGCTCGCGCGCCGCACGGGCCGGGGACAGCGGCATGATCGCCACGATCCGCAAGGATCGCGACACCCCGCCCGCGGCCCGCCGGCGACCTACTCGCCGCCGGCGAAGGTGCGCCGGTACTCGCTCGGCGTCGTGCCGAGGACGCGCTGGAAGTGCAGCCGCAGATTGGCGCCCGTACCGAGGCCGACCTCGGCCGCGATCTGCTCCACGCCCAGCTCCGAGCGCTCCAGCAGCTCCCGCGCCCGGTCGACGCGGGCCCGCATCACCCACTGCATCGGGGTGTAGCCGGTCTCCTTGACGAAGCGCCGCGAGAACGTGCGCGCCGACACCGCCGCGTGCCGGGCGAGCACGTCGAGGCCCAGCGGTTCGCCGAGCCGGTGCAGCGCCCACTCGCGGGTCGCGGCGAACCGCTCCCCCTGCGGCTCGGGCACGCTGCGCGGCACGTACTGGGCCTGGCCGCCGCTGCGGTAGGGGGCGGCGACCAGCCGGCGCGCTGCGTGGTTCGACGCGGCCACGCCCAGGTCGCGACGGAGCACGTGCAGACACAGGTCGATGCCCGAGGCGGCGCCGGCGGAGGTCAGCACGGAGCCCTCGTCGACGAAGAGGACGTTCCCGTCGACCCGGATGCGCGGGTACTTCTCGGCGAGCGCGCGGGTGTAGTGCCAGTGCGTCGTGGCGCGCCGCCCGTCGAGCAGTCCGGTGGCGGCGAGTGCGAAGGCCCCGGTCGAGATGGCGGCGAGCCGGGCACCCCGGTCGTGGGCCGCGATCAGCGCCGCCACGACCGTGGGCGGCGGGTCCTCGCGGTCCGGGAACCGGTAGCCGGGCACGAAGACGAGGTCGGCCCAGGCCACCGCCTCCAGCCCGTGCGCGACGTCGTACGACAGGCCGTCGCCGCCGGCGACGCGCCCGGGGACGGCGCCGCACACCCGTACCTCGTACGGCATGCTCGCGCGGGTCGTGAACACCTGCGCGGGAATGCCGACGTCCAGGGGTTTCGCTCCTTCGAGGACGAGAACGGCAACGCGGTGCAAAGAGGGTGGGGGCACGGCCCCAGGGTACGCAGCGCCGACGGCGTGGCCGGGCGGGCGCGGGGGCGTCAGTCCTCGTCCCGCAGCCGGCGCCAGACGCGGGTGCGGTGCAACACGTAGAGGGAGCCGAACAGCACGGCCGTCTGGAGGCCCACGGCCAGGAACCAGAAGTCGTCCCTGGTCTCCAACTTGTCCGTCAGGAAGGTGAAGTTCATTCCGAAGAAACCGGACAGGAACGACAGCGGCAGAAAGATCACCGACACGATGGCCAACCGGTTGATCACCCCGTTCTGCTCGCCGGCGACGAGGGACGAGTAGCTGGCGAACGCCCGGCGCGCGGCGTCCTGGAGGCTCTCGATGGCGGTGAGGACGAGGCGGGCCGCCTGCTGGAACTCCCGGGCGAGCCGTTGCCGCTCCGGAGGGAAGTCGGGGCCCATCAACCTGCGGGTGATCACCTCGTCGACCACGTGGACGTAGGGCAGCAGCGAGTGGTGCAGCAGGGCGGAGCGGCGACGCAGCTGCGCCAGCCGGTACACCTGTTCGGGGCGCCGCTGCTGGAACATGTCGTCCTCCAGCTCCTCCACCTCCAGCAGCGCAGTGACCGCGGCCTGCCGGAAGGTCGCCAGGGCCTCCTGGAGCATCAGGAAGAAGACGGCCACGGAATCCTTTGGCCGCTCCCGCTTCAGATGTCCCATGATGCGCTCGGCCAGGAACGCCGGGCCGCGGTGCGCGGTCACCAGGAAGCGGTCGTTGGCCAGCGCGTGGACGTGGTCGACCCGCTCGCCGTGGACCACCGGCACGACCAGACACAGGAGGCCGCCCACCAGGTCGGCCCGAACCGGTTCCTCCATGCGGCCGAACCAGGACATCTCCTCCGTCCCCAGTCCGAGCGCGGCGGCCAGGGATTCAGGCTCGGGCTCCGCCACGTCGTCCGGCCGGTTCGCGTCCTCCTGCGCCAAGGCGATGTCGACGAGGAGGAAGCGGGCTTCGGCGAGCCTGCGGCGCGCCTCCGCGAAGGGCACGCGCGCACTGCTCGCCTCCGGCATCGAGACCGCCGTCACGATCACGAGCCCCTCACCGCCAGTTCCGCAGCCATGGCGCCGAGTCTCCTGGTGGCACGGGGGCCGCGCGGCCGTGGCCCTCCGTACACGCCGGACAACGACACCCGAAGGGATCAAGCCCGGACCGACGATCGGACCTACGCCGGCGGAGCGCGGAGCGGCGCACGACGGTCCGACATCTGATCTTCCGGCGCAGTCATCAGGCCGCAACCTGACCTATACGGCGCCTACGGTTCCCCCATGAACACGTCCCCGCAGAGCCCCACGTCCCTTCTCCCCGGCGAGCGCGGCGAGCTGCTCCAAGCGCTCGCGGAGCAGCGGGAGTTGCTGCTGATCACCGTGCGCGGCCTGACCGACGCCCAGGCGGCGGAGCGCACCACCGTGAGCGAGCTGACCCTGGGCGGCATCGTCAAGCACCTGGCCCGCGGCGAAGCGGTGTGGGCGCAGGTCGTGACGAAGGGGGACGGGGAACTGCCGGCGGGCATGCTCGACATGGAGCAGTACCGCATGGTCGAAGGCGACACCCTCGCAGGGCTGTTGGCGCAGTACGAGGCCGCGGCGCGGGGGACCGAGGAGGCCGTGGCCGCTCTGCCGGACCTGGACCGCGTCGTCCCCCTCCCCAAGACGCCGTGGTCCCCGCCGGAGACCGTCTACTGGTCCGCCCGCCGCGTCCTGCTCCGTCTGATCAGGGAGACCGCCCAGCACGCCGGACACGCGGACATCATCCGCGAAACGCTTGACGGAGCCAGCACCACCGCCCAACGCTCGTAAGGTCGACCTCACCGACGGCGAAGGCGGGAGGCGTCATGGCCGAGCGACGGTTGATCGGCGGGGGCGGCGGGCCGGTGTGGGGCGTCGCCGAGTACGGCGCCCCCTCGGGACGCCCGCTGGTGCTGCACCACGGACTGGTCGGGTCCGCCGTCCTGCCCGACTTCTGGCAGGAGTACGCCGCGGCGGCCGGCGTCCGGCTGATCGCGGTGGAGCGGCCCGGGTACGGGCTCACGCCGCCGCTGGAGATGAGGGCCGTCGCCGAGTGGAGCGCCCTGATGCGGCCGGTCCTCGACGGTCTGGCGGTCACCGAGCTCGACGTCGCCGCCATCTCCGCCGGCGCTCCCTACGCGTACGCGCTGGCCGCCGGACTCGGGCCGCGCGTGCGCGGGGCGTGGGTGCTCAGCGGGCTGCCGTACGTCTGCGACCCCGCCGTACGCGGCTGCTATCCGGAACCGGCGCAGCCCGTCTGGGAGCTCTACCGCAGCGCACCGCCCGACGAGGTGACGGCCCACTTCGCCGCTGCGGCCCCCCGGTTCGCCGCCGGGCTCGCCGCGTTCCCGACGGCGCTGGCAGCCCTGGCGGAGATGGCCGGCCACGGACACCGGGGCCCGGCCCGCGAGGCACGGCTCCAGGTCCGCCCCTGGGGCTTCGTCCCGGGCGACGTCCGGCAGCCGGTGCGGCTGTGGCACGCGCCCGCTGACGACCTGGTGCCGTACGCCGCGATGCGGGCCACCGCGGCGCTCCTGCCGCGGGCGACGGTCACGGACCAGCAGGAACCCACCCACACGCCGAGCGACACCACCGTGCGGGCCCTCTTCGACGAACTGGCCGCGACGCGCTGAGAGGGGCCCGCGGGCGCTGCCTCAGGGCTCCCGCACGCCCGCCGAATCCGCCGCGCCCCGCCGCAGCAACAGCCCCGCCGGGACGAGCGCCGACACCACCGCGAGCACCGCGCACGCACCCACGACCGCACCCGACGTCCCCCACGGGACCCGGATAGACGTCCCCACCGACAGCAGCCCCAGCGCACCCCACGCGCCCAGCAGGTTCACCCCGGCGACCAGCGCCCCCAGCACCGCGCCGACCGCCACCACCACCAGCGCTTCGGCGCCCACCAGGCGCAGCAACTGCCACCGGGTCGCCCCGGCCAGCCGCAGCACGGCCAGGTCGCGGACCCGGTCGGAGGTCGCCATCACCATCGTGTTGGCCAGCGAGACACCGGTGTAGAGGAGGGCGATGCCGAGCACGAGGAGGAAACCCGCCCGGGTCGTCCGGTCGGTCTCGGGGTGCGTCGCCCGCACCCACTGCTCCCCGGTGAGGACCCGGCCGCCCGACGGCTCCACCGCCGCCCGCAGCGCGGCGGCTACCACGGCGGCGTCGGCGCCCGCGGCGAGGCGTACGTCCACCCGGTCGACGGGCGCCGCAGGAGCGTTGCGCGGGGTGACGTAGGCGCCGTTGTCGCCGGTGCCGACGGCCATGACCGCGGCGATGCGTAGGGACTTCCTGGTGCCGTCGCCTAGCCACACGTCCACCCGCCCGCCCAAGGCGTGCCGCTCCCACTCCTCGTTGACGACGATCGACGCGTCGTCCAGGTCGTCCAACGACCCGGCGACCAGCGGCAGTCGGGACGTGGCCGCGAGCAGCGCGGGATCGGCGGCCCTGGCGTCGGACCTGATGAGCGCCGTGCCCTCCTCCAGGACGTACACGGCGCTCGACGCGGTCGCGCTCACCTGGGCGCCGGGGACCGCTTCCAGCCGCTCGACCGTCGCGTCGTCGAAGCCGGTGTCCGGGGCCGGGACCACGAAGTCCGCGGTCGTCCGCGCCCGGACCTCGGTGGCCCGCGCCTCGTTGAGCGTGGCAGCGGTGCCCAGCAGGGAGCCCGAGAGGGCAACTGTGACCAGCACCGGAGCCGCGACGGCCGCGGTGCGACGCAGCCCGGCCGCGGCGTTCTCCCGTACGAGCATCCCGACGGCGCCCGGCAGCCGGGCCGGCGCCCACGCCAGCAGACGGGTCAGCGGGCGCACCACCGCGGGCGCCAGCAGTGCGACCCCGGTGATCAGCAGCATCGGCCGGCTCACATACGTCTTGCGGCGCAGCAGACCGCCCGGGTCCGCCACCAGGGCCAGGGCCAGCGTCACCACGGCGGCCACCAGTAGGGCCCCGCCCACGAGCCAACGGGACCGCGTCATCGCCCGGGAGTCCACCGAAGCCTCCCGCAGCGCCTGTACGGGACCGGTCCGCCCGGCCCGCCAGGACGCGGCGACCACCCCACCGAGCGCCACCAACAGGCCCGTGCCGAACGCCACGGCGTACGGCCAACGGTACGCGCCGACGGTGAACCAGCCGGGCGCCAGGCCCTCCGTCACCGCCCACGCGGCGAGCTTCGGCGCCCCCAGCGAGCCCAGAGCGCAGCCGGCCGCCGACGCCAGCACGCCGACCACCAGTGCCTCGGTGACGACCAGCTGGCGGAGCTGTCCCGGCGTCGCCCCGACGGCGCGCAACAGCCCGAACTCGCGGCGCCGCCCGGCCACCGCGAACGCGAACGTCGAGGCGACCACGAACACCGACACGAAGCCGCTGACGCCGCCGGCCGTGCCGAACAGGGCGTTCATCGCGGTCAGCGACTCGTCGTCCCGGTCGGGGTCGGCGTCCGCGTACCGTCGCGCGTCCCCCGTCAACACCCGTACGCCCGAAGCGTCGCGCACCGCCGCCCGCACCGCCGCCGCGTCGGCGTCGACCACCAGCTGACGGCTCAGCGGCGACAGCTCCGCGGCGCGGGCGTCGGCGAAGAAGACGGCGTTCTCGAAGCCGAGGCCGGCCACGGTGCCCACGACGCGCACCGTGCCGCGGTCCGTCGTCACCGACGTCCCCGGCCGGGCCCAGCCGCCGCTGACGACGACCTCGTCCGGGGCCCGGGGCGCCCGGCCCGCGTCGAGCGCGTACGGGGCGAACGCGGCCGTGGACCACGGGTGGCCCACCAGATCCACGGGGCCGCCCCGGGCCCGTACGGCGAACGACCGGTCCTCGACGACGGCCCCCAGGCTCCGCAGCCGGGCGACCACCGCGTCCGGCACGGCGCGCGGCTGCGCCAGTTCGTGGCTGCGGGTCCCGAGCGGGGTGGACACCTCGAGGACGTCCTGGCCCTTGACGACGACCGGCGCCGCGGCGAACCGCTCCGGGCCCCGGTCGGGCGCGTCCAGCGAGGACGCCAGGGCCAGCCCCATCACGGCGATCAGCGCCACGCCCAGAGCGAGGGCGACGAAGCTGCCGACGAAGGTGATCCAGCGGGCGCGCAGGGCGTGCAGGGCGCAGCTCAACACGGCACGGCCTCCAGCGCGGCCAGCCGGCCCGCGACGTCCTCGGCGCCGGCGCCGGCGAGTTCGCCGTGGACGCGTCCGTCGACGAGGAAGACGACGCGGTCGGCGTAGGACGCGGCGACCGGGTCGTGGGTGACCATCACGACCGTGCACCCCTCGTCGTCGACGGTGCCGCGGAGCAGCGCCAGCACCTCACGGCTGGTCCGCGAGTCGAGCGCACCGGTCGGCTCGTCGGCGAACAGCACGTCGGGCCGGGTCATCAGGGCGCGCGCCAGGGCGACGCGCTGCTGCTGCCCGCCGGACAGCTCCGCCGGCCGGTGCCGCGCCCGGTCGCCGAGGCCGACCTGCGCCAGCACCGCCCGCACCCGGGCCTTCTTCGGCCGGCGGCCCGCCAGCCGCAGCGGCAGCGCCACGTTCTGCTCGGCCGTCAGCACCGGCAGCAAGTTGAACGCCTGGAAGACGAAGCCGATGCGCTCGCGGCGCAGCAGCGTGAGCCCCCGTTCGCTCAACGCGGTCAGCTCGGTGCCGGTGACCGTGACCGTGCCCGACGTGGGTCGGTCGAGGCCCGCGGCGCACTGCAACAGCGTCGACTTGCCGGACCCGGACGGGCCCATCACGGCGGTGAACGACCCCCGGGGGAAGCCCAGCGACACCCGGTCGAGGGCGGTGACGGCCGTGCCGGCCGTGCCGTACCTCCGGGTGATGCAGCGCAGTTGGATCGCGTCGTCGTTCATGGGTCCCCACTCGGGTCGCGGTCGGTGCAGGGCGTCAACGAAACTCCAGGAGGGCCGGGCGGCGCAGTGCGGCAGGACCGAGATTTGGGGTAGGGCCAGGCATACCCCGCAACCGGGCCCTGGCCCGATCGCAGACGACAGCGGCGTCCACTTACGGTGAGCTCCATGCACCCTGGGAACGTGTGGCAGGCCCTGGCCCGGCCGGGCTACCTGCAGTCCGTGTGGCCTTGGCGCTCCGTGGCGTACCTGGCCAGCGGAGCGGTCACCGGCGCCGTGACGCTGGTGGCGCTGGTGACGGCGGCCGTGGTCGGCGGGGCGCTCGCGCTCACTGCGGTGGGGCTGCCCCTGCTGGCCGTGCTCGTGCTCGTCGGCATCCCGGTGGGGGCGACGGAGCGGCTGCGGCTACGGCTCGTCGACCGCGCTCCGGCGGCCGGCCAGCACCGGGAGCCGACCGCACCGGGGCTGTGGGCCTGGCTCACCACCCGGTTGCGGGAGCGGGCGACGTGGCGGGAGTTCGGGCACGCGCTGCTGTTCTCCGTGCTGCTGTGGCCGATCGACGCCCTGGTGCTCACGGTCGCGCTGTTCGTCCCGCTGTCCGTCGTCGCCACCCCGTTGCTGCTGGCCACCGTCGGCGACGGACGGGAGACCAAAGTGCTCAAGCAGTGGGTGGTCACCACCTGGCCGGGCGCGTTCGGCGTCGCCGTCCTCGGAGTGCTCCTGCTGGTCGTCGGGGCGTACGCGCTGGGCGTCGCGGCGGGCGCCCGCGCCGGGCTGGCCCGGCTGCTGGTCGCGCCCCGCGAGGGCGAGTTGGACGCCAGGGTCGTCGAACTGGCCCGCTCCCGCGTCCGGTTGGTCGACGCCTTCGAGGCGGAGCGGCGCCGCATCGAGCGCGATCTGCACGACGGCGCCCAACAGCGCCTGGTGGGGCTGACGATGGCCCTCGGCCTGGCCCGGCTCGACGCACCGCCGGGGCCGCTCGCCGACCACCTCGCCAAGGCCCACGAGGAGGCCGGCAAGGCGCTGGCCGAACTGCGCGAACTGATCCGCGGCATCCACCCCAAGATCCTCGCGGACTACGGACTCGAAGCCGCCGTCGCGGACGCCGCGGAGCGCTCCCCCGTCCCCGTCGACGTCGACCTGGACCTGCCGGGCCGACCGCCCCAGGCCGTCGAGTCCGCCGCGTACTTCGTCGTCTGCGAGGCCCTGGCGAACGTGGCCAAGCACAGCGGCGCCGACCGTGCGCAGGTGCGCGGCGGCCACCGCGACGGCCGGCTCTTCCTCCAAGTGGCGGACGACGGCCGGGGCGGCGCGGACCCCGGCGCGGGCAGCGGGCTCACCGGCCTCGCGGACCGGGTGTCGGTGCTGGATGGCAGACTCGCCCTGTCCTCTCCACCGGGTGGACCGACCCTGCTACGTGTGGAGTTCCCGTGCGCGTTGACCGAAGTGGCCGACCGCTGCGCGTAGTGCTGGCGGAGGACGGCGTGCTGCTGCGGGAGGGCCTCGTCGGCCTCCTCCACCGCTGCGGGAACGAGGTCGTGGCCGCCGTCGGGGACGCGCCGGCGCTCGTCGCCGCGGTCGCCGAGCACACCCCGGACGTCGTCGTGACGGACGTGCGGATGCCGCCCGGCTTCCAGCACGAGGGGCTGCACGCGGCGGTGCGGCTGCGCGAGGAGCGGCCCGCGCTGCCGGTCCTCGTCCTCAGCCAGTACGTGCAGCGGACCTACGCCGCCGAGCTGCTGGACTCCGGCGACGGCACGGGCGTCGGCTATCTGCTCAAGGACCGGGTCGGCCAGGTCGAGGAGTTCGTGGACGCGCTGCACGAGGTCGCGGACGGCGGGACGGTGGTCGACCCCGAGGTGGTGCGCCAGCTCCTGCGCCGCCGCCGCGATCCGCTGGAGCGGCTGAGCCCGCGCGAGCGCGAGGTGCTGGCGCGGATCGCGGAGGGCCGGTCGAACGGCTCGATCGCCCGGGAGCTGGTGGTCTCCGAAGCCGCGGTCGGCAAGCACATCGGCAGCATCTTCACCAAGCTGGACCTGCCCCCGGCCGACGGGACCCATCGCAGGGTGCTCGCCGTCCTCGCCTACCTGCGGGCCTGAGCAGCCCACCGCCGGGCCGCGTTCCCCGTCCGCTGGACGGAGCCGCCGCTGCTCGGCGGGAGCGTCGGTCCCCACCGGCCGGTGGGGGGCTGTACGGGGCGCCCGAACGCGGCCACGGGGAGGACCGGCAGACGGGCCGTCGCGGACGCCCCCGAGGCGCGTCCGGATCCGTGGCCCCGGATCCGGGAGAGCGTCGTACGAACCGGGTAGCCCTTTCCGACGCCGGCCCGCAGCCCGAGCCCGGTCCGGCAACGACAGCGAGGAGCACACCTTGAGCAGCGACGTCATCCCCGCCGGCTCCGTCGGCCTGAACATCGACCCGTCCGCGGCGGACGCCGCGGCGGCCCGCCGGCTCGCCCACCTCGCCGACGAGGGCGGGGTGGACTTCGTCGGCGTCCAGGACCACCTGTACCACCCGGAGTTCCTGGACGCCTGGACCCTGATCACCATCCTCGCGGCCGGGACCGAACGTCTGACGGTGCTGCCGAACGTCGCCAACACGGTGCTGCGAGCCCCCGCGCCCCTGATCAAGGCGGCCCACTCACTGAGCATCCTCACCGGCGGCCGGGTCGCCCTCGGGGTGGGCGCCGGGGCCGCGCCGCCGGCCACCGCCGCGTACGGCGGGCCCGAGCGCACCCCCGGGCAGGCCGTCACCGCCTTCGAGGAGGCCCTTCGGGTGATGCGCGCCATGAACGGGCCGGGCACGGACGCCGTACGGTTCGACGGCGAGCACCACCACGTGCGCGGCGCCCGCCCCGGCCCCTTCGCGGAGAGGCCCGTACCGCTCCTCGTCGGTGCCTACCGCCCCCGGATGCTGCGGATCACCGGCCGGCTGGGCGACGGCTGGCTGCCCTCCAACGGCTTCGCACCGCCGGAGACGATCACCGCGATGCAGCGCGAGATCGACGCCGCCGCGACGGAGGCGGGCCGCGACCCACGGGAGGTCCGACGCGTCTACAACGTGATGGGCACCATCACCGACGGCAGCGCCCCCGCCGTCGAGGGCCGCCGGCTGACCGGCCCGCCCGACTTCTGGGTGGAGACCCTGCTGCGCTACCGCGCCGACCTGGGCTTCGACTCGTTCCTGTTCTGGCCCGTCGACGCCGACCCCGAAGAGCAGGCCACCCGCTTCATCACCGAGGTCGCACCCCGCGTCCGCACCGCACCGGGGCACGGCTCCTAGCGAGTGTCCGAAATCCGTACGGCCCCGCGTCCCGCCCCCGGTTCAGGTGCGGTTGCGGGGCCGCGGCAGTCCCGTACGGCATATGCACCCGTTCACCCGCGGAAAAGGGCCGCGGCTCGGGGAAAACGGATCTGACACATCCACATGTCCGCGTACGGATGGGACTCCTGATGCCCATCGGATTTCTAGGAAAGCCCTTGCCGTGCCGCCTTCCGGACATTCGCCGGGGCCGGGTTGACGCTGGGGGCCGCAAGGCCGGAACATGAATCGCGCCACACAGGAAAACGCGACAATTTCCCGGTGGGGACCGGAACTGGATCCGCCGCTTTTCTCGCAGGTCCCATGGTGAGCAGAGGTCGGGCCGGCTGCGGAAATCCGGCTCAGTGGACAGCAGTTGTCCGTGAATTTGCCTTTCGGCGTGACCAAGGGGAAGGTCACGCCCCATCCCGCTGCGCCGGAGTCGCATTTCCCGTGCCGCCGTGGTGAATCGAAGCAACGGCGAATCCATCCATGTCCTTATTCATGAAGGAGAAATCCATGGCTGTGAACCGAAGAACCGCCCTGTCCCGCACGGCCGCCGCGGTCTTCGCCGCCGGCATGATGGCCGCGGGCACCCTCGCCTCCGGCGGCTCCGCACAGGCCGCGCCGGCCGCCTCCGGCGGCTCCGCAGGGCTCGCCCCGAGCGTCGCGGCCCAGCAGACCTTCACCCTCCCCAAGGGCGTCACCAGCCACCGGGCCGGCACCGGCGCGGCCAGCGCGAGCATCGTGCGCACCCCCGCGCAGGCCCGGTCCACCATCAACTGCACCCTCACCGCGACCAACCCCTTCCGCTACTGGGGCGGCCCCTTCGGCGGCGGCGTGCAGGGCATCGCCAGCGTGAGCTGCACCGGGATCGTGCAGCAGATCAGCGTCACGGTGGGCCTGTACCGGTACAACAGCCTGGTCAGCGTCCGGACCCGCTCCTCGTACGGCAACACCATCGGCAACGCGACCACCGAGTACCCGTACAGCGCCGGCCAGTACCAGACCGGAGCGGTCGCCACGGTGTACTTCCCCGCCGGCTACAACCCGCCGAGCGGAACCTTCCCGCAGGTCAACAGCGCCGTCGTGACCATCCCCTAGCCTGCCTGCCTGCCTGTCCGCCCCGGCCCGTCAAGGCGGCGGCGGGGCTTCCCCCGGGGGCGGCGGGTCCCCGTGCCGGGCCCGCCACGCCGCCGCCAGTTCCTCGGCGGGCCCGCGCCGGCTCGACGCGAGGCCGGGGAGGGCGAGCAGCTCCCGGATGACCCGGTGCGCCTTGCGCAGCGCCCCGTGCTCGTCGAGCCAGCGCAGGGCGCAGTCCGCCGCCCGGTCCCGACGGCCCTCGTCGAGGGCCGGATGGCGCAGCACCCCGGCGAAGAGGGAGTCGGACTTCGTCGACCGGTCGGTGGCCAGCCGGTCGAGGGCGATGTCGATGCCGATGCGCGCCTGGTCGAGGGGGAGGTCCGTACGCGTGAGGAAGGAGGCGAGCACCGAGCGCTGCGGCTTGCCCTCGTGACGGGCCAGCCAATCGAGGCCCACCTCGGCGACGGACCGTGCCTGCCGGGGTGTCACCCCCGAGGTCTGGCTGAGCAGTACGGCCATCAGCGCGTGGTCCTCCCCGCGGGCCGGCAGCGCGGCGCACCCGAGGTCGACGGCCCGCCGGTGCTGCTCGGGCGGCAGGCCGGGCAGGCTCAGCAAGGGGGCGAGGAGCGCACTGAACGACTCGTGCTCCGGGTGGTCGGCGAGCCAGGCGAGCGCGTGTCCGACGGCGGCGCGCACCTGCTTCCCGTCGAGTTGGGCGTGGTTGATCAGCAGCCGTAGGAGGACGGTCGCGTTCGTCGGCGCGTCCGGCGAGGCGTCGAGGCGCGCCAGGAGGGTGTCGGCGGCGTCCGGCGCGTCCTCGTCGGTCAGCAGCGTGTGCAGCACGCGGGCCAGCGTGGAGGACTCCGCGGGGGTCTCGGCCGCCCACCGCCGGGCGAAGGCGAGCAGCCGCGGACGCAGCTCCCGCGGACAGTCCTCCAAGGCCAGCAGCGCCCGCAGGACCCGACCGCGGCTGGAGTGCGTCCAGCTCTCGTCCAGCCAGTCCAGCGCCCAACGGACCAGCTCCGCACGGTCCGAGCCCGGTACGTCGTCCAGCTCCAGCAGCACGCTCAGCGTCGGCCCGATGTTCGGGTCCGGGCGCACCCCGGAGCGCAGCCAGCCGACCACCCGCGCCATGAACGCCCGGCGCACGGCCGGTTCGACGCCCGGGCGCTGCAAGAAGGCGCGGGCCACGGACGCGACCTTGAAGGTGCGGTACGGCGACAGCCACGCCGAGACGCCCACGGCGACGCGCTCCCACCGCTCCTCGGGGTGGTCCATGACCAGCAGCCGCTTCCACAGGACGGGGGTGTGGCGCCAAGAAGGCCGGGCCAGAACCCACTCCAGGGCGGCCTCGACCACCAGGTCCTGCGTCCCCGCCGCGAGGTCGGGCCGCTCCAACAGGGCCAGCAACAGGTGCTCGGTGTCGGTCTGTCCGCCCCGACGCACCAGCCAGCCCACCGCCGCTTCGACCAGCCGCGGGGGAGGGACGTCCATGCTGTGCAGCGCCGCCGTCAGGAACGGCCGCGCCGTGTGGTCGGCCTCGGCGCGGGCGAGCCAGGGCGCGACGAGGACGTCCCACACGGCGGCGTCGAACTCCCGCCACGGGCCGCTCGTCACCATCGCGAGCAGCGCCTGACCGCCGTCCTCGCCGGCATCCGCCAGCAACTGCCCGAGCTGCTGCGCCCGGGCCGTGAGCCACTCCCCGCAGAACCGCTCCAGTGCGGCGATCCGATGCGTCGGGCCGTGAGCCGTCAGATCCGCGGCGATCCGCCGCAGATGGCCCGTGAACACGGAGAACGTGTGCGCGTGCCGGGTCAGAGCGGCGAACAGCGCGCCCGCGGTGGCGGTGTCCGTGCTCCATCCGGGCGGGGGCATCAGGGAGTGCAGGAGGAGTTCGTCGGTGACGACGTCGTGCACCGCGACCACCCGGTCGCCGACCTCGTCGAGCCACCCGAGGGACAGCAGCGTGTCGACGACCCGCCGCCCGTCGAACGGGACGGACGAGCCGGCGGCGGAGGCCGCGGAGTCGGCGAGGAACACGAGGAACGCGAGGAACGCGTCTACGGTGTGCTCCACCGTCCGCCGCGGCTGGGGGCTCGCCGCGACGGCGACGGTGAAGGCGAGCTGCCCCACGTCGGGGGCGGCGAAGGACAAGGGGGAACCGCCCGGGTCGGCGTCCGCGGTGAGCGCATCGCGCCGCATGCCCTCGCGCAGCCAGTCGAGCAGCTCACCCGGCCGCACCCCGGCCGCCGCGGCGGGGGAGCGGCGGGCCAGCCCCTGCTCCTCGATCGCCCGCGCGATCAGCAGCGCCGTCACCGGCCGCCGCCCGCAGAGCCGCGCCAGCGCCGCGTCGCCCCAACGGCGCACCGTCTCGGGCGCCGCGCACCGCACCACCTGGGCGATCACCGCCGACTGGTGCGCCCAGTCCTCCCGTACGAACACCTCGTCGAGGAGGAGGGAGCTGCCGCGGCGCTGCACCGTCCGCAGGGAACCGGGCCGCACCGACGCCACGCACGCCAGCGCCACGCCGCGACGCCGCGCCTGCGGAAGCAGCTCGTCGGCGAGGACCCGCAGGTCCACCTGCGGGCAGGCGTCGAGGTAATCCATCACCAGCAGCACCCGACGGTGGCCACCGGTGAGGGAGGTGCGCGCCACGTCGTCGACGGTCACCGCGCTGTCGGACTGCACGTGCAGCACGTGCCACCCGGCGCGGACCGCCCGCTGCGCCACCTCGAAGCAGGTCCGCGTCTTGCCCGAGCCGGCCGGCCCGATCAGGAGCGCACCGCGCGCGCCGGGGGTGCCGAGCCGGGCGAACAGCCGGTCCGGGTGCGACGCGTGGTCCGTCCCCGGGTGGACGAAGGGCAGCCGGTCCTGGTCGAGGTAGCTGCGTCGCCCCAGCAGACCGCGCACGACGTCGGTGTGGGGGCGTATCCGACCGCGGCCGACGGGTGCGTACGCCGGCGGCAGCAGGTGGTCCAGCGGCACCCGCACCACCGCGTGCTCCGCGAGCAGCCGGGTGAGGTCGGGGTCGCGGTCGAGCCGGGCGAAGCCGGTCGCCGTCAAGCTCGCGGCGCCGGACGGCACGTGATGGCTCGTGCACACGCCGACGAGGACGCCGTCGGGCGTGACGACGCCCGCCCCCGACACCCCCTGCCACGGTGAGCCGTCCGCCTGGCGCGGGGCGGGGCTGCTCAGCGACAGCTCCATCTCGTCGCTCCCCAGGAAGGAGCCCAGCAGGATCTCCCCGGTCAGCTGACGCGTGGTCGGCACCTGCCGGCGCGACGCGTGGTCGGGGAAGCCGACGGCGACGAACGGCACCGCGCCCACCGCTTCCGGGAGGACGCCCCACCGGGCGGGGGCGAGCGCGGGCCCGCCGTCGTCGAGGACCAGCAGCGCGAGGTCCACGTCCGGCTCCCGGTGGTGCACCACGGCGGCGACGGGCACGCGGTCGCCGCCGAGCCCCGGCAGCCGCACCTCGTAGTGCGCGCCGCCGCCGTCACCGTCACCGTCACCGGGCCGGGGGAAGCCGTGTCCGGCGCAGACCACCAGCCGCGGGGCGAGGAGCCAGCCGGAGGCGCTGAACCGGGGAGGGCCGTCGCCGGCGCGACGGACGACCATCGCCACCCGCTCCAGGGCGCGTTCCCCGTGCACGGAACTCACCTCGGACACGGCAGCGGGTACGGCAGCCGGTAGGGGCGGGTGCGCGACCGGGGGCGCCACCGGCGGGCCGACTCAGCCACGGCGTCAGTCCTCCAGGACGGCTCCGTGCGCCGACTCCGTGAGGACCGGGCCGCCGTCGGCGGTCTCGGCGGTGAGCTCCAACGAGACGGTGTGCGCGGTGGAGGCGTCCTCGCTGGCGCCCGCACCGGCGGACAGCACCCAGAACTTCACCCCGCCCTGGGCCTCCTTCGACGCGGTCACCGCCACCTGGACGTCCAGCCGCACCGATTGCACCCGAAACCTGATCGGCTGTCCCTCGCCGTCCGCCACGGCCTGCGCCAACTCGCCCCGGAGCGCCTTGATGGTCTCCGCCAGCCCGATCTCCACCGTCCCCCTCTTCCCGGCCGTGCCCGCCGTCGACCGGTGCGTACGACGATGAGGCGGGGACGACCCTGTGATCACCGGACCATCGTAAAGGTCGGCCGCGGGCGCCCGGTGCCCGCTCTGCCGGGTGCGGCAGGACGTGCTGAGGTGGAGTCGGTCGCAGCCGGTGCGCGAGGAAGGGAGGCGACGTTCGGTGGACGAGCACGCGGGCGGGGACGGGAACGGGGGTGCACGGGCGCGGGGTCGCGACGAGACCGAGGAGGAGCGCGCGGACCGGCGCTGGGTCGAACTCCTCCAAGAGGTCCGGGTGACCCAGACGGGCGTACAGATCCTCTTCGGCTTCCTGCTGACCGTCGTCTTCCAACCGCGGTTCGTCACCCTGTCGGCCACGGACCGGACCATCTACCTGGTGACCGTCCTGCTGGGCGCCGCGACGACCGGCGCACTGGTCGGCCCGGTGGCCCTGCACCGCATGCTCACCGGCCGGCAGGTCAAGCCCCAGACCGTGGACTGGGCCTCCCGCCTCACCGTCGTCGGCCTCGTCCTGCTGCTGTGCACGATGGCCTCCGCCCTCCTCCTCGTCCTACGGGTCGCCCTCCACGACACCCTCGCCGTCTGGCTGGTCGTCCCCCTGACGCTCTGGTTCGTCCTGTGCTGGTTCGCCCTGCCCCTGTGGACCCGCGCCCGCCACGCACTACCGGAGGACGGCCAGCCGCGCTCCGGTCATTCCTAGGGCCCGCGCACTCGGACGACGCCGACCCCTCGCACGGGGGCGCGAAGGGCAGGGGTTTGCCGCGGTGGCGGTGGGGCACGCGCGCACTACGTGCTTCCGAACGCAGGCACGGCCCGCCGGGGCCGGACGCAGCCGGTCCGCACGGCCGGTGGGCGCGGTCACCCGCGTCCGACCACCGGCGCCCCGCGGGCCAGCACCGTGACACCGACTCGTTGGAGCAGGTCTCATGAGCACGCTCGCCCCCCGTGCCGCACGGCGTACCCGTCCGCACGACGACGCCCCCGACACCACCACCGCCTTCCGCCGACTCGCCGTCCTCCCACGGGGGCGCGAGCGCGACCGGGTCCGGGAGGAGGTGACGAAGGCGTGGCTGCCGATGGCGCACCGCATCGCCGCCCGCTACCGCAGCAAGGGCGAGCCGATGGACGACCTGCGCCAGGTCGCGGCGCTCGCCCTGGTGAAGGCCGTCGACCGCTACGACCCGAGCCGGGGCAGCGCCTTCGAGAGCTTCGCCGTGCCCACCATCACCGGCGAGGTGCGCCGCCACTTCCGCGACCACTCCTGGGCGCTGCACGTCCCGCGCCGCGTCCAGGAAGTGCGCAACCGCGTCCGCATCGCCCACCAGGAGCTGAGCGCCACCGGCCGCGAGCCGGCCCCCGCCGACATCGCGCACCACGCGGAGTTGGACGAGGGCGACGTACGGGAAGGGCTGCGGGCGCTGCACTCCCACACCGCGCTCTCCCTGGACGCCCCGCTGGGCACGGCCCCCGACGGCGCGTCGGCCCTCGCCGACACCCTCGGCGCACCCGACCCCGGCCTGGAGACCGTCGTCGACCGGGAAGCCGTCAGACACCTCATCGCCCGTCTCCCCGAACGCGAACAGCGCATCCTCTACCTGCGCTTCTTCCACGACATGACGCAGGCGGGCATCGCCGCCGAGTTCGGGCTCTCCCAGGTCCACGTCTCCCGCATCCTCACCGCCACCTGCCGCGAACTGCGCCGCAAGGCGCTCGACGGCGCACCGTGAGCGGCAGCCGACGCATCACCGGGGATCTGTGAACTGTGGGTGAATGACCCGTCTGCGGTGCTGCTGTGGCCGCAGGGGAAGAGCCATGCTGTCTCGGGTCCGGGCCGCGGTGACGCCCGCCGGCCCGGGAGCGCTCCACCCTGACCAGGTTCACCCCTGACCAGGCTCGCCCCTGACGAGGAGAGTGACCATGCGCATGGACCACGATACCGGCGGCAGTGCCCTGTCCCGCCGCCGGCTGCTCGCCGGCGCGGGCACCGTCGGCGCCGCGCTCGCCGCCGCGACCGTCCCCGCCCCCGCCAGCGCCGCCGAAGTCCGGGCCGAGGCCCGGCACCTGGTGCTCACCGCCGCCACCAACGGCTCCGCGAGCCCGTCGCCCACCGGGGGAGGGCTGATCGCCGAAGTGCAGAGCGTCCTGTGGTCGGTGCCGCCCGGCGGCGGCAAGGCCGTCTCCCTGACCCCGGCCGGCCTGGAGCCCAACCGTCCGGTGCACTCCCCGGACGGCCGGTCGGTCGCCTTCGCCGCCTACCGGGACGGCGGCTTCCACCTGTGGACCGTACGGACCGACGGATCGGAGCTGACCCGCCGCACCGACGGGCCCTTCGACGACCGGGGCCCGGCCTGGTCACCCGACGGAACCCGGATCGCCTTCGCGTCCGAGCGCGGCGGGGACCCGGTCACCGGCAGCCCGTACCGCATCCACGTCCTGGACCTGCGCAGCGGAAAGGTCACCCGGCTCACCGGGCTGCCCGACCAGGACGGGCCCCATCAAGGGGGCGCCTGGGAGGACTTCGACCCCACCTGGTCGCCGGACGGGCGACGGATCTGGTTCGTCCGCGCCCGGGGCACCACCACGGCCACCGGCGTGAGCCTGGACGCGCGCACCGTCGCCTCGGTCCCCGCCGACGCGGCCGGCCCCGTCACCGTCGAACGCACCGAGACGACGGCCGCGCAGATCGTCGCCCCGACGCTCGCCCCGGGCCGCGGCGCCGAAGGCCCGCGCCTCGCCTATCTGCGCACCACCCCGCAGCCCGCGGGCTCGTGCACCCTCGTCGTCGACGGCCGGCCGGTCGCCGTCGCCGGGGACATCGCCCCCGTACCCCCGCGCTGGACGACCGCCGGGGAGCTGCTGCTCACCGTGGACGGCCAGTTCACCCTCGTACGGCCGACGGAACCCGAGCGCCCGCGGACCGTCCCCTTCGCGGGCGTGCTGCCCGTCGAACGACCCGCGTACCGGCCCAAGTCGTACGACCTGGGCGGGGCGCGGGCCCGTCCGGTGCGCGGGATCCACCTGCCGGCGCTCTCGCCCGACGGCCGGCAGATCGCCTTCGCCGCGCTGGGCGCGCTCTGGCTCGGCCGCACCTCCGGCGGCCCGCCGGCGAAGCTGCGCCAGTCGCCCGCCGGCCGCTACCTCCTGGGGCCGGTGTGGGCGCGCGACGGACGCTCCCTGCTCTACGCCGACGACCGCGACGGACTCCTCGGGATCTACCAGCGCTCCCTGGCCACCGGCGCCGAACGCGCGCTCGCCACCGGCGGCCGGCTCTTCCCCGCGCTCTCGCCCGACGGGACGCGCCTCGCCTGTCTCGACACCACCGGTCGACTGCTGGTGCGGGACCTGTCGACCGGCACCGAACGCGTCGTCGCCGACCCCCTGAGCGGCGGCGGGCTGCCCGGTCGGCCCAGTTGGTCCCCCGACGGACGGCACGTCGCGTTCTGCGACCGCAACCGACTGAACCTCCGCTTCCGCGAGGGCTACAACCTCATCCGGGTGGTCGACACCGCGGACGGCACGCACCGGCTGCACGCCGTCGCGCCCCACACCTCCGTCTCCGACCGGTACGACTCCGGTCCCGTCTGGTCCCCCGACGGGCGGTGGATGGCCGTCGTCGTCGAATCCGCGCTCGCCCTGCTGCCGGTGACGCCCGACGGCACCCCGCGCGGCCCGCTGCGCACCCTGACCACCGAACCCGCCGACAACCCGTCCTGGTCGGGGGACTCCACCACCCTGCTCTACCTGTCGGGCACCCGGCTGCGGCTGATCGGCGTCGACGGGCGCGCCGCGCGGACCGTGCGCCTGCCGCTCGACCGGCGCCGGGCCGCCCTGACCGACACGGTCGTCCACGCCGGGCAGCTGTGGGACGGCACCGGCGACACCGTGCGGGAGGACGTCGACGTGCTCGTACGGAACGGGCGCGTCGCCGCCGTCGAACCGCACCGGGCCGGCCGCCGCACCGGACTGGACCGCATCGACGCCTCCGGGCGGACCGTGCTGCCCGGGCTGTGGGACGCCCACACCCACCCCTGGACGAGCTACGGCGCACGGCAGGGCGCGGCCCAACTCGCGTACGGCATCACCACCGCGGTCTCCTTCGGCGGCGTCGCCCACGAACAGGCGCGGCTGCGGGAGGCCGTGGCGTCCGGGCAACTGGCCGGCCCACGGCTGCTGACCACCGGTGAACTCCTCGACGGATCACGGGTCGCCTACAGCATGGGCCGCGCCCACCGCACCCCCGAGGCGCTGCGCCGGACCCTGGAGCGCGGCGCCGCGCTCGACTGGGACCTCGTGAAGACCTACGTACGGGCCCCGGGCTGGATCATGGAGGAGGCGGCGCGCTTCGCCCGGGAACGGCTCGGGGTGCGGACCGGGAGCCATCTGCTCAGCCCCGGGATCCAGCTCGGGCACGACCTGACCACGCATCTCCAGGCCACCCAACGCGGCGAGGTGGGACGCGCGGTGACCGCGACCGGGCGCGCCTACGACGACGTGTTCTCGATCTACGGCGGACGCGGCGGGCGCCTCTCGCTCGTCGCCACGCCCTTCACCGCCACGCCGCTGCTGGGGGCCGATCCGGCGCTCGTCGACGACCCCCGGGTGACCGCGGTCATGCCGCCCTGGGACGTCGCGACGGCGCGGAAGGCGGCGGCCACCGCGCCGACGGACGCCCAACTCGCCGCACTCGACCGGGAGATCGGCGTCTACCGGCAGGTGCTCGCCGACGGCGGACTGGTCGCCCTCGGCACGGACGCCCCGCTCACCCTGGTCGGCCTCGCCCTGCACCTGGGGCTGCGGGCCCTGCACCGGGGAGGGCTCTCCGCGGCACAGGCCCTGCGCACCGTCACGGTGCTGCCCGCCCGCATGCTGGGCGCCGAAGCGGACCTGGGCACCGTGCAGCGGGGCAAGGTCGCCGACCTGACCGTGGTGGACGGCGATCCGTTCACGGACTTCGACTCGCTGGTGCGCACGGTCGCGGTGGTCCGCGGTGGCACCCCGTACACCGTCCCGGACCTGGTCGCCTCCTGGGCGGAGGCGCGCCGCGGCGCGGACGAGGACGACGAGCACTGGCGGGAGGTGGGGCGGTTGATGCGGCGGGACGCTTGCTGCGGTCCGTAGGAGAAGCGTGCCGGGGTGCCGGGCGGGAGCGCTCCTGCCCGGCACCCCGCGCAGGTCAGTCCCGCCGCGGGGCGGGAGGCGCCCCGAAGGTCAGCGACCCCAGGTCGCCGGCCACCTGCACCACCGGCCCGTGCTGGACGCCCCCGCTGATGGTGTTGCGCACCTCCTGGCCCGGCGGGCGGGCCGGTTCGGGCGCGAACTCGGCGAGCACCGTGCGCAGTTCGGCGGCGGCGGTCGGATCGGCCTCCAGCGCGCGCCGCAGCCGCTCGCGCCACTGCGTCTCGACGTTCACCGCGGCGCGCTCGTCACCGGTCTGCGCTGCGAGGGAGAGCGCTCCGCGCGCGGTCTCCAACTCGCCCTCGATCACGTTCGCGTCCGCCGCGCTCCCTGCGTCCCCCGCGTGCCCTTCTTCGTCCCCCTCGGCGCCGCCGCGCGAGAAGAACGACACCAGGCGATCGCGGGCCTGCACCCACGAATCCGCCACCATCTGCTGTACGAGCGCCGTCGCGCCTGCTGCCGCGAGCGCCATCAACTCCGCTTCCACCCAACCCCCTTGGTCACGCCCCCAGAGCGACGAACGGGCCCATCACCCTACTCTTCCGAAAGTGCTGCCTGTATCGCTACCCCCACTCGACTGCCGGCTGGGGCAGGGGGTTCAGGGGCGCGGGGAACTGCGCGACAAGCCCCCCCCACCGGGCCGCAGGCGCCATCACGGCGCACGCGTCACGGCGTGACCGCGCCCGCGAAGGGGGCGGCGCCGTTCGGCAGGCCAGGTACCGGAAGCCCGTCGGCGCGGCGACGCGCCCGGAGAGATGCCGTAGCGCTGTTATATTAGCGCTGTGACATCTTTCGATCCCACCACACTGCCCGACCCCTGGCAGGCCCTGCACCGCCTCCTCGCCGACCTCGACGCCGAGATCGAGCAGATCTACCTCGCCCGCGGCATCGAAGGGGTGCGACCGCGGTTCGCCTATCCGCTCATCCGGCTCGCGCACACCGGGCCGCTGACCATCCGCGCACTCGCCGACTCCCTGGACCGTTCGCACTCCGCGGTCAGCCAGACCGTCGCCGCGATGCGCAAGGAGGGGCTGGTCACCTCCGAACCCGGGCCGGGTGACGCCCGTACGCGCGTGATCGACCTGACCGAGCGCGGCCGGGCGCTCGTGCCGTTCCTGGAAGCCGAATGGCGGGCCACCCACGCGACCGTCGCCGAACTGGACGCCGAGATCCCGCACGCGCTGACCGCGGTCGTCGAAGAGCTGCGGAGCGCACTGGAGCGCCGGCCCATGCAGCAGCGGATCCTCGACCACCTCGAAGAGCCGCAGTGAGGCGGCGGATACGGTTCCTCGACGTCCGTCCGCTGCGGGAGAGCCGCCCCTACCGTGACCTGTGGATCGGCACCTCGGCCTCGCAGCTCGGCGGGCAGATCACCACCGTCGCCGTGCTGGCCCAGGTCTGGGAGCTGACCGGCAGCCCGGTGGGCACCGGCGCGATCGGGCTCGCGGTCGGCCTGCCGATGGTGCTGTTCGGGTTGGTCGGCGGCGCGTTGGCCGACTCCGTCGACCGCCGTGCGGTGGTACGGGCGACCACCGGCGGCCAACTGCTGGTCGCGGCCGGGCTCTGCGCCCAGGCCGCCGCGGACAACCGCAACGTCCTGCTGTTGTTCGCCCTCGTCGCCCTCGGCAGCGCGTGCAGCGCGCTCGGCGCGCCCGCCCGGCGCACCTTCCCCGTCCGGCTGCTGCCGGCCGACCAGGTCGCCTCCGGGATCGCGCTGGCGAACGTCTCCTTCCAGGCGGCCATGCTCGTCGGCCCGGCACTGGCCGGAGTGATCATCGCGCAGTGGGGCTTCTCCGTCGCCTACGCCGCACAGGCCGCGGCCGTCGCGATCGCGGTGCTCGCGCTGCTCCGGCTGCCGGTCATGCGCCCGGAAGGCACCGGCGCCCCCGACTCCGGGCGCGGCCGGCGGCGCCCGGAACGCGGCGGCTGGCGGGTCCTCTTCGCCCAGCCGGCGCTGTGGGGGGCGCTGGCCACCGATCTCGCCGCGACCCTGCTCGCCATGCCGATCGCGCTCTTCCCCCTCGTCAACGAGGTCCGCTTCGGCGGCGATCCGCAGACCCTCGGTCTGTTCCTGACGGCCGTCGCGGTCGGCGGCATCACGGCCGGCCTGTTCTCCGGCACGGTCACGCGCTGGCGCCGCGCCGGCCCGGTCCAACTGACCGCGGCCGGCGTCTGGGGCCTGGCGCTGGCCGGCTTCGGCCTCGCCGACCCGCTGTGGCTGACGCTCGGCTGCCTCTCCGTCGCCGGTGCCGCGGACACCGTGTCGGTGATCACCCGCGGTGCCCTGGTCCAGTTGGAGACCCCTGACGCCTACCGGGGGAGGGTCTCCTCGGTGGAACACGTCATCGGCGTCGCGGGCCCCGAACTCGGCAACTTCCGCGGCGGTCTGCTGGCGTCGGTCACCTCCGCCCCCTTCGCCCTGGTGACCGGCGGGCTGTCCGCCGCGCTCGCCGTCGCCGTGGTGGCCGCGGTCAACAAACCGCTGCGGGCGTATCGCACCCCGGCTCAGGAGGCCATGACGTCCACGACTGCGCCGGACGCCGCTGACTCCGCCGCGAAGGTCACGTCGTGACGGGCGGCCGAAAGGATGTCCCTCGGACCTGACCGGAGAGTCCCGCAGCGCCGTTGCCGAGCAGGCGCGGTGGCGCCGTGACGCATGTGCGGTGATGGCGTCTGCGGCCCGGCGGTGGGCTTGTCGCGCAGTTCCCCGCGCCCCCGAACTCCTCTGCCTGCACCCGCAGACGAATGACGGGGCAGCCCTTAGCGCACCACGGCGTACGCCTGCTCCCCGCGCGGACTCGCCGCGGCCACCACGCCGCCGTGCGCGTCCACCCCGGTCGCGCAGACCTTGCCCAGCGACAGGGGCGCCACCTCCTTCGGCTGGTGCCCGCGCCGTCGCAGCTCCGCCAGCGTCCCGGGTGCGAAGCCCTCCTCCACCACCAGGGTCAGCGGGTCCGCGCGGCGCGGGGTGAAGGAGGTCGGCACGTGGTCGGTGTGGAAGGTCCGTGCCTCCACCGCGGCCTGGAGGCCCATCCCGAAGTCGACGTGGTGCACGAAGAAGTTCAGCGTCCACTGGTCCTGCTGGTCCCCGCCGGGCGTGCCGAAGGCCAGCAGCGGCCGGCCGTCGCGCAGCACCAGCGTCGGACTGAGCGTCGTACGGGGCCGCTTGCCCGGTGCGAGGGTGTTGGGGTGCCCCTCCTCCAACCACGCCATCTGCCCCCGGGTGCCCAGCGGGAAGCCCAGCCCGGGCACCACGGGGGAACTCTTCAACCAGCCGCCGCTGGGGGTGGCGACGATCATGTTGCCGTCCCGGTCGGTGGCGCTGACGCAGGTGGTGTCGCCCTTGGCCGCGGTGCGCCGCAGCACCGCGGGGATGCCGTCGCCGAGTTGGGCGAGCCAGTCCGGCTCGTGCGGCACGGGCGCGAGGTCCCGGACCGGCGGGATCCACGGCTTGCGGCCACCGGGCCAGCCGGGCCGCAGCTCGTCCGCGGCGCGGGGACTGATCAGCGCCCGGCGGGCCGCCGCGTAGGAGGGGTCCAGGAGGTCCCGTACGGGCACGTCGGCGTGGTCCGGGTCCCCGTACCACGCCTCCCGGTCGGCAAAGGCGAGCTTCGCGGACTCCACCACCGTGTGCAGGTGGTCCGCGCTCCCGTACTCCGTCGCACCGAGGTCGAAGCCCTCCAGCAGGGCCAGTTGCTGGAGGAACACCGGGCCTTGCGACCAGGGGCCCGCCTTGTGGACCTGGTGGCCGCGGTAGTCGACGGTGAGCGTGGGCTCGCTGCCGGGCCGCCAGGACGCCAGGTCGGCGCCGGTGAGCAGCCCGCGGTGGCGCCGGCCGGTGGAGTCGATCGCCTCCGTGGTGGTGACGAAGCGGTCGATCGCCTCGGCGACGAAGCCTTCGTAGAAAGCGGCGGTCGCGGCGTCCGCCTGGCCCGCGCGGTCGGCGGTGGCGGCCTTGGCCTCGGCGAGGATGCGCTGGAACACCGCGGCCAGCGCCGGGTTGCGCATCCGCGCCCCGGGCGCGGGCGCCTTCCCGTCGACCAGGAACGTGCGCCCGGACTCGGCCCACTCGTCGCGGAAGAGCGGAGCCATCGTCTCGATCATGGCGGCGGCCTTCGGCAGCAGCGGGTACCCGTCGGCGGCGTACCCGATCGCGGGCTCCAGGACGTCCTCGACGCGCAGCCGACCGTAGTCCCGCAGCACGCGCATCCAGGCGCCGAACGCACCGGGCACACAGGCCGCCAGCAGCCCCGAGCCGGGGACGGCGGCCAGGTCGAGCCGGCGGAACGCCGCGGGGGTGGCGGCCCGCGGCATGGGGCCCTGGCCGCAGATGACCCGCGTCCGCCCGCTCGCCGCCTCGTACACCAGGATCGGCACGTCCCCGGCCGGCCCGTTCAGATGGGGCTCGACGACCTGGCACACCA
The DNA here is from genome assembly GCF_040653095.1 of Streptomyces sp. NPDC048057. NCBI lineage: Bacteria > Bacillati > Actinomycetota > Actinomycetes > Kitasatosporales > Streptomycetaceae > Streptomyces > Streptomyces sp. NPDC048057. The sequence continues at coordinate 215,785 of NZ_JBEZNF010000010.1, read as the reverse complement.
GCGCGGAGGCGACGGCCGCGTCGAAGGCGTTGCCGCCGCGGTCGAGCATCGCCATCCCGGTCGCGGAGGCCAGCCAGTGCGTGGCGGCGACGGCGCCGCGGGTGCCGTGGAGTTCGGGGCGGTGCAGCACGAAGGGTCCTCCCGGACGGTGGTCAGACGGGCGGTGGGGGCGGGACGGCGACGGTCCCGGCGGCGACCGGTGTCACGTCGCCGGTCGCGCTGCCCTCGACGGGGCGGCCGTCCACCAGGGTGATCGTGCACCCCAGCAGGGCGTCCCGGGGCGTTTCGACACCCTGGTGGACCGTGTACGCATGGGTGCCGTCGTGCGCCGGCAGCCGCCCGGTCGCGGTCAGCCACAGGCCCAGCGCGGTGGCGACCGGCGCGCACGCCGGGTCCTCGGGGATGCCGAAGCCGGGGGCGAACAGCCGGGCCCGCACGGTCCGGCTCCCCGGGTCCCAGGCGAAGACGCAGAGCGCGCCGAGGCCGTCGACCGCCATCCGCGGGACGTCGGCGCGGGCCCGGGCGAGCGCCCCGTCCCGTACGGGCAACAGGGCGAAGCCCGCGCCGAAGCCCGTGGCGAGCGCCGGTTCGTCGGCTCCGTCGCGCCTGCCGAGGCCGGCGACGGCCAGCAGCGGCCGAGGGTCGAGGGCGCGCGTCGTGACCGTGCCGCGGCTGACGAGGGTGGCGCCCGTGGCGGTGGCGGACAGCGTCTGGCGTCCGCTGCCGCACCCCTGGACCGCGTCCCCAGCCGGCAGCAGTCCGAGCCGCACCAGGGTCGCCGCGGTGCCCACCGCGCTGTGGCTGCCGTACGGGGACTCGCCGCCGGGCTGGAACACCCGTACGCGGTAGTCCTCCTGCGCATCGGCGGCCGGCAGGACGAACGCGGTCTCGGCGGTGTGGAACTCGGCGGCGAGCACCGCCATGGTCGCCTCGCCCAGCCCCGCTGCGTCCGGGACGACCGCGAGCGCGCTGCCCGCGAAGGGGCGGCTGGTGAACATGTGGACGATCTCGTACGGGATCACCCGCGGCCCTCCGGCTTCAGCACGGCGCCGGCGATCTCTTCGAGGACCTCCGGCCGCCCCTGGTAGGGGAAGTCGGGGCGCGGCCAGTGCAGCACGACGTCGGTGAAGCCGAGTTCGGCGAACCGTCCGCAGGCGTCGACGTAGGCGTCCGCCGACGCGGACACCCCGCTGATCATCGCGCCCGTCACGACCAGGCGGCGCAGCGTTGCGGGGTCCCGTCCGACCGCGGCGCAGGCCGCTTCCACGGCGTCGACCTGCCGGGCGAGTTGGGGCAGGGCTTCTTCGTAGGGCAGGGGTTCCCCCCACCCGGGCCGGCCCGCGGTGATCCAGACGTCCGCGTGCCGGGCGGCCAGCGGCAGACCGCGCGGGCCGGTGGCGGCGACGGCCAGCGGCACCCGGGGCCGCTGGACGAAGCCGGCGTTCAGGGCCGCGTCGCGGCAGTTGAAGTACGTGCCCGAGAAGCTGGTGGTGGGCTGCGTCAGCAGCAGATCGGTGAGGTGGACGAACTCGGCGAAGCGGTCGGCCCGTTCGGCCGGCGTCGGCGGGCGCGTACCGAGCACCTCCTCGTCGTGGCCGCCGGCGCCGGCGCCCAGGCCGCACACCAACCGGCCCCCGGCGATGTCGTCCAGGGTCACGATCTCCTTGGCGAAGGGGACCGGGTGGCGGTAGGCGGGGGTGGCGACCAACGTGCCCAGGGTGATGCGGGTGGTGGCCGCGGCAGCCGCGGCCAGCGTGGGGACCGCGCCGAACCAGGGACGGTCCCGCAGCCAGCGCCACATGAGGTGGTCGTACGTCCAGGCGTGGTCGAAGCCGAGTTCCTCGGCGCGCACCCAGTGCTGCCGGGCCGTCTCCCAGCGGTGCTCGGGCAGCAGCACCACGCCGTGGCGCAGACGCCTCACCGCGCCCGCCCCGCGGTGCCCGGGACCGGTGCGCGCCCGGCGGCGAGCGCCGCCGTGCGCACGAGCGCGGCGACGAGGTCCTGCTCGCACTGCGCCACCGCGGGGTCGCACAGCTCGTGCGGCACCGGGTCCGCCGGCTCGCCGACGTCGGGATAGAGGCCGTTGGTGGCCAGGTCGATGGCGATCGCCTTGTGCCGGCGCAGCAGTTGCGCCGTCACCTCCAGCGGGGTCACCGGTGCGCGCAGCGTGAGGAAGTAGCAGTCGAAGACGGCTCCCCAGGTGCGGTGGCTGCCGATGTCGCCCTCCAGGACGGCGTGTTGCAGCAGCGAGCGGCCCCGCTCCACCAGCTTGGAGGCCACCCCCAGGTGGATCTGGTTGGTCAGCGCGATCTCCCGCAGCAGCGCGGGCGCCCGGGCGGGGACGACCGGCGGCGGTCTGCGGCCCCGGAACAGGCTCCGTACGGCCGGGTAGTCCGGGGCCCAGGTGCCGCTGAACTTGCTGTGCTGGCGGTACATGCTGGGGCGGATCGTGCGCTGGTACACGGTCCGGGTGCTGGAGCCGGTGTAGAGGAGCATGCCGCAGTACGCCCGGACGTACTCGGTCAGCCGCACGGCAGCCGCGTCCTGGTCGCCGGTGCCGCTGGTGACGTCGTCGAGGGCGTCGGCGAGCAGCCGCCAGATGACGAAGGAGACGTGGTGCCCGATCATCCAGCGGAACCAGAACAGCTGCTCCAGCGAGTCGGCGTCCACGGGGTCCGTGGTGCCGAATCCGTGGCGGGCCTCGTCGAGGAAGCGGGTGACGGCCTCCTCCGCGTCGCTGGGCAGGGCGCCGGCGGTGAGGGTGACGGGGCGGGGCGGCGCGGGGAGCGCGAGGGGTTCCAGCGCGTACGGGTAGTCGCCGAAGTCCCAGCCGGGCCGGTCGGAGAAGCCCAGGGCGGCCTGTGCTGACGAGGTCTTCACCGCACTCCTTCCGGGACGTGGGTGAACTCGAACTCAAGGCCGTTGACGTCGTAGAAGTAGAAGCTCTCGACGCCGTCGTCGTCGACGACGACGTCCGTGGGGCCCTCGCTGCGGGCGAAGGTGAAGCGGCCCGAGTCGAAGACGTCCCACCAGCGTCGACGGCGGGCGCGCAGCTCGGCGGAGGTGGACGCGACGAGGCAGACGTGTTGGAAGCGGGGGCCGACGGGCGGCGCCGCGCCGGCGGAGCCGCCCAGGCCGTCCGGCCCGTCCGCTCCGTCGTCGTACTCGAAGACGTGGAACCGCACCCCGTCCGCCTCCAGTTCGGCCATCGCGACGATGCCGGGGAGCCTGCTGCGGGTCAGCGGCGAGAAGACGTCGGTCGACCAGGTCGGCCGGCAGCCGAAGTACTCGCGGTACCAGGCGACGCAGTTGGCCAGGTCGGCGGTCTGCACGGCGATGTGGTGCAGCCGGGGCGCGGCGGGCGGGGGCACGGTCATCCCTTCGGTCGGCGTGCGACGGATCAGAGCTGTTCGAGCTCGTAGATCACTTCTCCGACCGCGATGTCGATCGCGTGCTTCCTGCGCAGGCGCCAGCCGCCTTCGGCGAAGACCGACTCCCAGTCGGCGGCCTGCGGGATGAAGGTGCCCATCAGGTCATGGGCGACCTCGAACCCCAGAGTGAAGACGGGCAGGTCGCGGTCGGCGACGCCCACCGTGCGGGTGGCGTCGCCCAGCAGGAACCGCCGGGTGCCGGGGAAGAGGGTGCGCAGCCGCTGGAGCGTCTGCACGCAGCGGGGCCTGGGCCAGAAGTCGTGGCCCATCATGAAGCAGGTCAGCAGCTCCACCTCGGCGAAGTCGTCGCGCGCCGGCATCTCCCGGACATCCGCCCGGACGAAGGAGACCCGGTCGGCGAGGCCCGCACCGTCCGCGGCGGCGGCGGCGACCTCCAGGGTGGGCGCGGCGATGTCGATGCCGACGCCGCGGGCGCCGGGGTGGCGGCGTAACACCTGTAACAGGCGTTCGCCGCTGCCGCAGCCCAGGTCCGCCACCACGCCCGGTGCGAAGTCGAGCCCGGCGAGCGCCTCGTCGAACCAGGGGTCGTAGCAGAACGAGCTGATCTCCCGGCAGGCCAGGGCGATCGCGGCGCTGTCGCGCTGGTAGAAGTCGCCGGTGCGGTTCCGCTCGGGAAGCAGCTCCGGCATGCGGCGGAAGAGGTCGCCGCAGCCCCGGGAGAGCCAGTGGAAGAACGAGCGCGTGCGGTACGCCTCGTCGAAGTTGCGCGCCGGGGTGACCTTGTCGTCGACCCGCTCGACGATGTCCACCGCGGCCAGGGCGCGGAAGAGGCCCGTCGTCGCCGTCACGTCGAGCCCGTGCTCGCCGGCGAACGCCGGCACGTCGAGCGCTCCCCGGGACTTCAGCTCGTCCAGGGCACCCAGTTCCCACGCCGCACTGATCGCCGAGGCCGCCACCGCCGCATTGAAGATGTGGGCCACTGATCTTCTTTCGACACCTTCGATCGCCATGCCCGCTCGCTCCCCCCCAAGGTCACCGTGCAGATGGGCCGGACAAACCGCTGTGGCAAGAACCACTGTGTGCAGAAACCACTGTGCAGAGAAGCAGAGAAACCGTGCGGTGCGGAAGAGCCGTGCACCGGGCTGTGAAGAAGGTCCGTACGGAAAGTCCGTACAGAAGTCCGTGCAGAAGGTCGTGCGGCAGATCCGTGTGGAAGAACTTCCGTGCAGGGAAAACGGGGCCCGTGAACGGATGCGTTCCGCAGAACTCCGGCCCGGAAAGGAGCGACCGGATTTCTCCCCCGCGGTGCGGCAACCGTGTGCGAGATCCCTGTGCGAGAACCGTGTACGGGCGACGCTCGAAGAACGCGCCGCCCGGTGATGCCCTGTCATACTCCCCACCCGACCTCCCGACGGCAAGGGGCCTGATCCGGGTGGTCGACGGAGTCACAGGATGCCCACGGGCCGTGCCCTTGTCGAGAGGGCGCCCCGCCCGCCGACGCCGGAGCACGTCGATGACCACGGCGAACCCAGGGGTTGCCCTTCGTGGGACCTCAGGTCACACTATGGCCACTTCTTCGCCCGTGACCGCTTCAGGGAGACGGCTGCCGTCGTCGTCAGAACGGGGAACGCAGTGACACGCGAAACACCGCACCGAGGTGAGCGCGCACGGGGTGGGGCCTCGCCGTGGCCGGCACGACCGGACCACCGCACCGACTGTCGTCGCCGGCCCCGCGGCAGGCCCGCCCCCGCCGCTCGGTAGCACCGCCGGCGCGGCGCGGACCGGGCGCACACCGCCTTCCACGGCCGTCCGCACCACGCCCGGATAAAGCGCCCGCTTTCCCCGCCCGGCTGCGTTCTCCGCCCTTTGTGCCGAGCGCCGGGAGTTCTTCCGCGCCGCCGTCACCGCTGTCATGGATATGAGGTGTGAGATGCCGGATCGTCGAGTGGCCAGCCTGGACCTCCTGGCCGGCCAGCGCAGCATGTGGTACGCCCAGCAATTCGATCCGGACAGCGCGATCCTCAACGTCGCCGAATACCTCGACATCTCCGCGGCCCTGGACGTGGAAATCTTCCGCACGGCCCTGGACCGGGTCATCGAGGAGACCGAGGTCCTCCGGCTCGTCTTCGCCGAGGGCGACGACGGACCCCGGCAGTACGTCGACGGGGCAGCGGCCCGCCCCCTGGAGGTCGTCGACCTCCGGGCCGAGGCCGACCCCCGCGCCGCGGCCCTGGAATGGATGCGGGCCGACCTGGGACGATTACGCGACCTGCGCACCGGTCCGGTGGCGACCCACGCGCTCTTCCAACTGGCACCCGACCGGTTCTTCTCCTACCTGGGATGCCACCACATCCTCTACGACGGCTACAGCTTCGCCGAGTGGGCCAAGCGCCTGGCGCAGACCTACACCGCGGTTGCCGAGGGCCGCGCCGCCGCCGGCCCCGCCTTCGCCCCGCTGCGCACCCTCGTCGACGACGAGGCCGCCTACCGCCGCTCGCAGCAGTTCGCCGACGACCGGGCCTACTGGACGGCCGAGTTGGCCGATCGCCCCGATCCGCGCAGCCCGAGCGGACTGCGCCCGCAGGGCCCGGCCCGGGAGGGACGCCGGGAGGGGCGGCCCGTCACCCCGGCGGACACCGAACGGATGCGGGCCGCGGCCGGATCCCTGGGCACCAGCCTGTCGGGGCTGGTGACGGCGGCCACGGCGCTCTACGTCAGCCGGGTCACCGGCGAGTCGGACGTGGTGCTCGGCTTCGCCGTCGCCGGCCGGGGCCGCAACGCCGTGCGACGCCGAGGCCCGGTCCGGCCGGCGGCCGACGCAGCACCGGTGGTGCCGGCCATGATGTCGAACGCGGTCCCCCTCCGGCTGACGGTCCGCCCCCGCGCGCCGCTCGGGGAGCTGACCGACCAGGTCTCCCGGCAGATCCGCACCGCCCTGCGCCACCAGCGCTACCGCTCCGAAGACCTCTGCCGCGACCTGGGCGTGGTGCCCGGAGACTCCCTGTGGCCGATGTCCGTGAACGTCATCCCGTTCCCCTGCCACGGCGCCTTCGCCGACGGCACGTACACCACGCACAACGTGTCCGCCGGCCCCCTGAACGATCTTTCGCTGCTGCTGTGGGACGACGTCCCCGAGGGCGGACTGCGCCTGGCGCTCGACGCCGATCCCCGCCTCTACGACCAGCCGGCGCACCACGGCCACCTGACCCGGCTTGCGGGGCTCTTCCAGAGCCTGACCGCGGTCGGCGGGGACACGCCCGTGGGCCGCGTCGGGCTGCTGACCGAGCAGGAGCGGACCCGGGCGCTGTGCGACGGCCGCGGCGCGGACGCCCTCGTTCCCGAACACGACGTCCTGCCCGAGGTGTTCGCGGCGCAGGCGGCCCGTACCCCGCACTCCACGGCGCTGGTGCTGGGGAACGCGTCCATGACGTACGCCGAACTGGACGCGCGCGCCGACCGGCTCGCCCGCGCGCTGCGCGCCCGCGGGGCGGCTCCCGAGCGGTTCGTGGCGCTGCTGATGCCCCGTTCGCTGGACGCCGTGGTGGCGACGGTGGCGGTGCAGAAGGCGGGCGCGGCCCACGTGCCCGTCGACCCCGACCATCCGCGCGAACGCATCGCCTTCGTCCTTGCGGACTGCGCGCCCGCGCTGGTGGTGACCGTCGCCGCACTCGCCGAACAGGCCGCCGCCGCATGGCCCGACGGCCCCCTGCTGATCCTCGACGACCTCGACGACCTCGACGACCTCGACGACCTCAACGCCGACCTCGGCGAAGAGCGTTGCGCCGAGGTCGCCCCGCCGGTGGCCCTGCGACCGGAACACTCCGCGTACGCCCTGTACACCTCCGGCTCCACCGGCCGCCCCAAAGCGGTCGTCGTCGAGCACCGGGCGATCACCCTCTTCGTGCACAACTCCGCCGCGGACCAGGAGATCGGCCCGGGCGACCGGGTGCTCGCCTGGCACTCCTTCGGCTTCGACGCCGCGGTCCTCGACCTGTACGTGCCCCTGGCCGTCGGCGCGACCGTGGTGATCGCCGACGACACCCAGCGCATCGACCCCCACGCCCTCCAGGCGCTCCTCGTCGAACAGCGGGTGACCGTGGCCCACCTCAGCCCCGGGGCGATGCCCGCACTGCGGCCCGCGGAACTGCCCGACCTGCGCACGGTCACCGCGGGCGGCGAACGCATGCCGGCGGACACGGTGGACCGCTGGGCCACCGACGACCGCGAGCTGTGGAACGCGTACGGCCCCACCGAGACCACCGTGGAGGCCACGCGGCAGCGGTGCACCGGCCCCGCGCTCGGTGCCGGCCCGCCCATCGGCCCGCCGGTGGCGGGCACCACGGCCCACGTCCTCGACGACGGACTCCACCCGGTGCCGGACGGCGTCGTGGGGGAGCTGTACCTGTCCGGCGCCGGCCTCGCCCGCGGCTACCTCGCGCGGACCGCGCTGACCTCCGAGCGCTTCGTGGCCGACCCCTTCGGCCCGGCCGGCACCCGGATGTACCGCACCGGCGACCTGGTGCGCCGTCGCGCCGGGGGAGTCCTGGACTTCGTCGGCCGCGCCGACGGCCAGGTCAAGGTGCGGGGCTTCCGCATCGAACTGGGCGAGGTGGAGTCGGCGCTCGCCCGGTGCACGGGCGTCGCCCAGGCCGCGGCCCTCGCCGCGGACGACGCCAGGGCCGGGGGACGGCTGGTCGCGTTCGTCGTGCCGACATCGGGCGCGGCGCTGGACCCGGACCCCGTACGCCGGGAGGCCGCCGCCTTCCTGCCGCCGCACATGGTCCCCACCCAACTGGTGCCCGTCGACGAGCTGCCGCTGAACGTCCACGGCAAGGTCGACCGGCGGGCCCTGACCGTGCCGCCGCCGGAGCCCGCCGACGCCGCCCGTCCGCCGAGGACCGCGGCGGAGCGCACCCTGTGCGCGCTCTTCGCCGACGTGCTCGGCATCGACGCGGCACGGGTCGGACGCGACGGCGACTTCTTCGCCCTGGGCGGCCACTCCCTGTCCGCGGCCCGGCTGCTGGGCCACGTCCGGGCCGAGTTCGGCCGGGAGATCGGCATCCGCACGGTGTACGAAGCGCCCACCGTCGCGGCCCTCGCACCCCGCCTCGACCCCGGGGCCGCACCGCCTTCGGCCGCACCGTCGTCCGGACCGGTGCGCACGGCCCGCCCCGAGCGGATCCCGCTGTCGTACGCCCAGTCACGGCTGTGGTTCCTGCACCAGCTGGAACAGGCCGCCGCGACCTACCACCACCCGCTCGCGCTGCGCCTGAGCGGACCCCTGGACGTCGCGGCCCTCCGGGCGGCGCTCCGGGACCTGACGGCCCGACACGAGGCGCTGCGCACGGTCTTCCCCACCGCCGACGGCCAACCCCACCAGCGGGTGCTGCCGCTGGACGACGTGGACACCGAAATGCCGCTCACCCCGGCCCCGGCGGACCTCGCGGCCGAACTGACCCGGCTCGCCCTGCTGCCCTTCGCGCTCGACCGCGAGGTACCGCTGCGGGTGACGCTCCTCGCCGACGGCCCCGACGAGCACGTCCTGCTGATGGTGATGCACCACATCGCCGGCGACGGCTCGTCGCTGCGGCCGATGATGCGGGACCTGTCCGCGGCGTACGCCGCACGGCGCGCCGGCCGCGCCCCCGCCCTTCCTCCGCTGACGGTGCAGTACCCCGACTACGCGCTGTGGCAGCGAGCCGCCCTGGGCTCCGCCGACGACCCCGACAGCGTGGTGGCGCGTCAGATGACGTACTGGAAGACGGCGCTCGCCGAGCTGCCCGAAGAGATCGACCTCCCCGTCGACCGGCCCCGGCCGGCCGACGTCTCCTCCCGCGGCTCCGCCGTCCCGCTGACCATCCCCGCCGCCCTCCACCGGGACCTGGACGCCCTGGCCCGGTCCCGCGGCGCCAGCCTCTTCATGGTGATGCAGTCGGCGCTCGCCGCCCTGCTGAGCACGCTCGGCGCCGGTGACGACGTCCCCATCGGCTTCCCCACCGCGGGACGGTCCCACGTCGCGCTCGAAGAACTCGTCGGCTTCTTCAGCAACACCCTGGTGCTGCGGGCCGACGTCACCGGCGACCCCTCCTTCGCCGAACTGCTGGCCCGGGTACGGGAACGGGCCCTGGACGCCCTCACCCACCAGGACCTCCCCTTCGAACAGCTCGTCGAAGAGCTGGTGCCGGACCGCTCCCTGGCCCGCCACCCGCTGTTCCAGGTGATGCTCGCGCTCCAGAACACCCGCACCGGCCGCCTGGACCTGCCCGGGATCACCGTGCGCGAAGAGCCGGTCGACACCGGCACGACCCACTTCGACCTGATCGTCGAGTTGGACGACACCTCACCCGCCGCACGCGAACCCGCCGGGCTCAGCGGCCGTGTGCACTACAGCACCGACGTGTTCGACCGGTCGACCGTGCAGCGCGCCGCACAGCGGCTGCTGCTCCTCCTGCACGCGGTGGTCGCCCGCCCCGACGCACCGCTCAGCGCCCTCGACCTGTTCCTCCCCGGCGAACGGGAACGCGTCGTCGAGCAGGGGAACGCCACCGCACACGAGACCGCCGACGTCACGCTGCCGCAGCTGCTGGAGTCCTGGGCGGCCCGCGAGCCGCAGCGCACGGCCGTCACCGCCGCCGGCGAGCACCTGACGTACGCCGAACTCAACGCCCGGGCGAACCGGCTGGCGCGCGAGCTGATCGCGCACGGCGCGGGCCCCGAAAGGGTCGTGGCGCTCGCGCTGCCCCGCTCCGTCGACCTGGTGGCCACCGTCTGGGCCGTCCTCAAAACGGGCGCGGCCTATCTGCCCCTCGACCCCGGATACCCGGCCGACCGCATCGCGTTCCTCCTGGCCGACGTACGCCCCGCGGTGCTGGTGGCCACCGCGGCGACCGCGGCCGACCTGCCCGCCGGGGCGCTCCGCGTCCTCCTGGACGACCCCGCGGTGCGCGCCCGACTGGCCGGGCACCCGGGCGACGACGTCCAGGACAAGGAGCGCACCGCGCCCCTGCTGCCGCACTCCCCGGTGTACGTGATCCACACCTCGGGCTCCACCGGCACCCCCAAGGGGGTGGTGATGACCGCGGGACCGCTGGTGAACCTGGTGCAGTTCCACACCCGGTGGATCGCCGACGGACTCACTGCCGCGCCCAGCGGGCCGGTCGCGCAGTTCTCCGCCTTCAGCTTCGACGTCTCCGCCTGGGAGATCATCGAACCGCTCACCGCGGGCAAACAGGTCGCCGTGCCCGGTGCCGACGTCCGCAGGGACCCGGCGGCCCTGGTGCGCTGGCTGGACGAGCACCGCGTCGAGGAGATCTGCGCCCCGCAGGTGATGGTGGAGGCCATCGCCGACGCGGCGCTGGAGCAGGGCCTCGCGCTGCCCGCGCTGCGCGACGTCAACCAGGGCGGGGAGGCGCTGCGACTGCCCCCGCGGCTGCGGGAGTTCCTGGCGCTCGCCCCCGGGCGCCGGCTGCACAACCTCTACGGGCCCACCGAGACCCATCTGGTGACCGCGTTCGCCCTGACGAACGCCGACCTCGCCGGGTGGGACGCGCCCACCGCACCGATCGGCGCGGCGATCTGGAACACCCGTCTCCACGTGCTGGACCGCCGGCTGCGACCGGTGCCCCCGGGCGTGCGCGGAGAGCTGTACATCGCCGGCGCCGCACTGTCCCGCGGCTACTGGGCCCGGCGCTCCCTCACCGCCCAGCGGTTCGTGGCCGACCCGTTCGGCCCGCCGGGCACGCGCATGTACCGCACCGGGGACCTGGTGCGCTGGACCGACGACGGCCGGCTCGCCTTCGCCGGCCGCACCGACGACCAGGTCAAGGTGCGGGGCTTCCGCGTCGAGCCGGGCGAGGTGGAGTCCGTGCTCGCCCGCCACCCGCAGGTCGCCCAGGTCGCCGTGGTCGTCCGGGACGACGGCTCCGCCACCGCCGCCGGCCGACGCCTGGTGGCGTACGTCGTACCGCACCCCGGCGCGGAGGTGACGGAGCGGGCGCTGCGCGCCTTCGCCGCCGACGCCCTCCCCGACTTCATGGTGCCCTCCGCCCTGGTGCTCCTCGACCGGATGCCGCTGACGCTCAGCGGAAAGGTGCACCGCCGGGCGCTGCCCGCACCGGACTTCTCCCGACACGTCGAGGTCCGCGAGCCGCGCACCCCGCAGGAGGAGACCCTGTGCCGGCTCTTCGCCGAACTGCTCGGCCTGGAGCGGGTCGGCGTCGACGAGTCCTTCTTCGACCTGGGCGGCCACTCCCTGCTGGCGACCCGGCTGACCAGCCGGGTCCGCACCGTGCTCGGCGCGGACCTGTCCGTACGCGCCGTCTTCGAGTCGCCGACGCCGGCCGGGCTGGCCGCCGCCCTGCCCGACCCGGACTCCGACACCGGTCGACGGCGCCGGCCCGCGCTGCGCCGGATGCCGCGGGGGGAGTGACGCCGTGATCCCCCTCTCCTACGCCCAGGCCCGCACCCTCTTCCTCGACGGGCTCGACGGCGGAACGGGCTACCGCATCGCCCTGGCCTACCGGCTGCGCGGCCCGCTGGACCGGTCCGCCCTCGAAGCCGCCTTCGCCGACCTGGTCGCACGGCACGAGAGCCTGCGGACCGTGTACCCCGCACCCGGCGGCGTACCGCGGCAGGTGGTGCTCGACGCCGAGGACGCCCGCCCGCCGCTGCGCACCCGTGTCGTGAGCGAGCCGGAGCTGGCGGCGGCCCTGGACGCCGCGGTCCGGCGCCCCATCGACGTCTCCTGCGAACCACCCCTGTACACCTTCCTGTTCGCGCTCGGCGAGCGGGAGCACGTGCTGCTCGTCCTGGTGCACCACATCGCGGCCGACGGCTGGTCGCTGGCCCCGCTGCTGCGCGACCTCGCCGCCGCGTACGGCGCCCGCACCCGCGGCAGCGCCCCGGACTGGCAGCCGCTGCCGGTGCAGTACGTCGACTACGCCCTGTGGCAGCGCGAACTCCTCGGCAGCGACGACGACCCCGACAGCCTCGTCACCGAGCAACTGGCCTACTGGCAGGGCGCCCTGGCCGGACTCCCCGAATGCCTCGCGCTCCCCACCGACCGGCCGCGGCCCGCGGTCGCCTCCTACCACGGCGGCTCCGTCCCCCTCACCATCGGCCCCGCGCTCCACCGGGCCGCCCTGGAGCTGGCCCGCCGCGAGCGCGCCACCCTCCACATGGTCCTCCAGGCGGCCCTGGCCGCCCTGCTGACCCGGTTGGGCGCGGGCACCGACATCCCCATCGGCGCGGACGTGGCCGGCCGCACCGACGAAGGGCTCGACGACCTCATCGGCATGTTCGTCAACACCCTGGTGCTGCGCACCGACACCGGCGGCGACCCCACCTTCCGGGAGCTGCTGGCCCGGGTGCGCGAGCGGGACCTGGCCGCGTACGCCCATCAGGACCTGCCCCTTGAGCGGCTGGTGGAGGCGGTGCGCCCGACGCGCTCCGCCTCCTGGAACCCGCTCTTCCAAGTGGTGCTCAGCCTGGTGGAGGACGTGCGCGCGGTGCCCGCGCTGCCCGGCATCGACGCGTCGCACGTACCGGTGCACGGACAGATCGCCAAGGTCGACCTCGCCGTCCACCTCACGGAGCTGCGGGCCGGGCAACAGGGCTTGGCCGCGGGGCTGGTGGGCGCGGTGGAATTCCGCAGCGACCTCTTCGACCCGGGCACCGTCGCCCTCCTCGCCGCACGGTACGTGCGGCTGCTGACGGCCGTGACCGCCGAACCGGACCTGCGCATCGGCCGGGTGGAGCTGCTCACCCAGGCGGAGCGGGCGGAGCTGGCCGCCGGCGGCTCGTCGACGCCCGGTGACGGGGACCTGGTGCCGGAGCTTTTCGCGGCGCAGGCGGCGCGCACCCCGGGTGCCGTCGCGGTGGAGTGCGCGCAGGACCAGCTCACGTACGCGGAGCTGGACGCCCGGTCGACCCGGCTCGCCCGCCAGCTGATCGGCCGGGGCGTCGGCCCCGAGGACCGGGTGGCCGTCCTGCTGCGGCCCGGGGTCGACCTGGTGGTGGCGCTGCTCGCGGTGGTGAAGTCGGGCGCCGCGTACGTACCGCTCGATCCGAAGTACCCCGAGCGGCGCATCGCGTACATGGTCGAGGACGCGGCGCCCCGGCTGCTGCTGACCGAGCCGGGGCCGGCCGCCGAAGCCGCTCCCGCCGGCTGTCCGGTGCTGCACGTCGCCGACGGCGCTCAGGGGGAGCGGTCGCCGCTGACGGACGCGGACCGGGTGACCGCGCTGCGGCCGGCGCATCCCGCGTACGTCATCTACACCTCCGGCTCCACCGGTCGACCCAAGGGCGTCGTGGTGACCCACGGCTCCCTCGCCGCCTACGTACGGGACTGCCGCGCGCGCTACCCCAGCTCCACCGGTGTGAGCCTGCTGACCGCGTCGATCTCCTTCGACGCCGCGGTCACCGGGCTCTACCCGCCGCTGATCGCCGGCGGGCGGGTGCACGTCGAAGGGCGGTCGACGCCGCTCGCCGAGCAGCGCACGCCGCCCACCCAGATGGACGTGACCCCCAGCCACCTGGAGCTGATGAACTCCCTGCCCCGGGCCGCGCACCCCAGTCACTCCCTGATGATCGGCGGCGAGGCGCTGCACGGACCCGTGCTGGAGCGCTGGCGCCGGCGCCACCCCGACGTGACGGTGCACAACCTGTACGGCCCGACCGAAGCCACCGTGAACTGCACCGACCACCGCATCGCGCCCGGCGACCCCACCCCGCCCGGCCCGGTGCCCATCGGCCGACCGCTCGACGGGGTGCGTCTCTTCGTTCTGGACACCGCCCTCGGACTCCTCCCACCGGGCGCGGTGGGGGAGTTGTACGTCGCCGGGTGGGGGCTGGCCCGCGGCTATCTGGGTCTTCCCGCGCTCACGGCCGAACGCTTCGTCGCCGACCCCTTCGGCCCACCGGGCACCCGGCTGTACCGCACCGGCGACCTCGCCCGCCGGCTGCCCGACGGCGCACTGGAGTACGTCGGCCGGGCCGACGGCCAGGTCAAGGTCCGCGGACACCGGATCGAACTCGGCGAAGTGGAGGCCGCGTTGGGCGCCCTGCCCGAGGTCGACCGGTGTGCGGTGGTCGTCCAGGAGCGCTCCGCCGAGGACCGTCGACTGCTGGCGTACGTCGTGCCCGCCGCCGGGGCCGGGCCGATCGACCCCGCCCGCGTCCGACGGGCGCTCGGCGACACCCTGCCGGAGCCCATGGTGCCCGCGGCGGTGGTGGCGCTGGACGCGCTGCCGATGACCCGCAACGGCAAGCTCGACCGCGCGGCCCTGCCCCCGCCGCCGACGTCCGCCCCCGCGACCGGCGCGGGCACCACCCCGCTGACCGAGGCGCAGTCGGCGCTCCGCGCGGTCTTCGCCGACGTCCTGGGGGTGGCCGCGGACCGCGTCGGCGTCGATGACTCCTTCTTCGAACTGGGCGGACACTCGCTGCTCGTCCCCCGGCTGATCCAACGGGCCCGCGCCGCGGCCGGCGTCCACGTCACCGTCCAACAGGTCTTCCTGCGCCCCACCGTCGCCGGACTCCTGCGGGAGCACGAGGCGGCGCCGGCGGCGTTCGCCCCGCTGCTGCGGCTGCGGGAGGGCGACGGCACGCCGCTGTGGTGCGTCCACCCCGGGAGCGGGGTGGGGTGGAGCTACACGGCGCTGCTGCCGTACGTCCCCCGGCAGCACCCCGTCCTCGCCCTCCAGGCCCGCGGGCTCGACGGCGCCGCCCCGCTCGCCCGGAGCTACGGGGAACTCGTCACCGACTACTGCCGACAGATCACCGACGAGCAGCCGCACGGCCCCTACCTCCTGACCGGCTGGTCCTTCGGCGGCACGGTCGCGCACTCCCTCGCCGTCCGGCTGCGCGCGCTCGGCCACCGGGTGGAGCTCCTCGCGGCGATCGACGCCTGGCCCGTCGGCAGCGAACGGGAGGAGACGGCGGCCGAACCCCTGGACGTCCGTGCGGTGGCGCTCGACGGCCGGCACGCGTGGCAGCACCCCGAGGCGGAGGCCGAACAGACGAAGGCCCGGCTGCTGGAGGTGACCTCGAACAACGTCCGGCTGCTGGACGCGGCTTCGGCGGCCGGTGCGTACGACGGCGCCCTGACCGTCTTCGCCTCGGCCGAGGGCGACCGCGGGCCCGGCATGGCGCACCGCTGGCGCCCGCACGTCGAGGGGGACCTCACGGTCGTCCCGGTGGCCGCCGAGCACCTGCGGATGATGGAGCCGGACGCCCTCGCCGTCATCGGGCCCCACCTGGGCAAGGCGCTGCGCACGCTCCCGGACTGACCGCCGGGGGCGCGGGCGCCGGCAGCATAGGGTCGACGGATGCGATCGTCCTGCCGGGGCCGACCGGTGGCGAGTTCAACGACCCCGGGAGGCCGAGGAACCATGTGGGACAACCCCGTCGAAAGCGGTGCGCCGGGCCCGCTCAGCTACTTCTTCGAGTGGCTTGACGACCAGTTCACCCGGGCCGAGCCGCGCCGGCACGCCCACGACTACCTCCAGGGGCTGCTCTCCCCGCCGGATCCGCAGCGGGCCGGCGCCGCGGCGGACGACGGGCGCAACCGGCTGCTCACCACCGCCCGGTGGAGCGAGGACCGGGTCCGGGACCGGGTGCGGGACATGGTCCTCGCCTGCATGGGCTCCGACGAGTCCGTCCTCGTGATCGCGGAGGACGGCTTCCTGAAGAAGGGGCACGACTCGGCGGGCGTCGCCCGGCAGTACTCCGCGGCGTCCGGCCGGATGGACAACTACCAGATCGGGCTCTTCCTCCTGCACGTGGATCCGCGCGGGGTCAGCTGCGCCATCGACCGGGAGCTGCTCCTGCCGCCGCAGCGGGCCGACGACCCGGTGCACCGCACGAGGGCGGGCATCCCCGAGAAGGCGGGGACCTCCCGCGAGGACCTCGCCCTCGCCATGGTGGAACGCGCGCTCGACGCGGGGGCGCCGGCCCGCTGGGTGGTCGCAGACACCCCGTACTACGGGGACAGCGCGGCCTTCCGCCAGGCGCTGGAGGCCAACCGGACGCCCTATGTGCTGGCCAGCCTCATGAGCGGGCCGCCGGTGACCAAGGAGGTGGCCGACGGCGGCTTCGTGCGGTGGCGCATCGGCCGCGCGGGCGGCGGGTCGTACCAGTGCTACGCACCGCCCGGCACCGGACTCGACGAACTCGTCGCGGTCGCGGCCCAGGAGGAGACCGTGCGCTCCCACTTCGCCTCGGCGCGCCGCGAGGCGGGTCTCGACCGCTACGCGGTGCGGAAATGGCGGGCCTGGTACCGCCACATGACCCTCGCCATGTTCGCCCATGCATTTCTCCGGGTGACCCAGGCATCGGGAATTCATGAGGAATTGCGCTGACCTTGCCGAGGTGAGGCGAAGAAAGCGCGGAAGGTGAGGGGCTATCCGGTGGGATGGCCCCTTCTTCCGTACTTGAGTGCCTCCCGGCAGCTTCGACGGCGCTTCCGCACCTGGCTCCGTCTCTGCATCTTCGCACCTCAGGGCGTACTTTCTGCTGCTCCTCGGGGGAATTGACCGACCGTTATCTCCCTTACACTCGACATCGCAAGAAAGGCTTTTGCTGCGCCTTTCGCGGGAGTGCGTCACCTGTCGACTCGGGTGCCGCATTTCCCGTTCCCGCTCTTTTTAGTGAGGAATGGTCGAGGAATGACCCCGAAGAAGCACGAGGCCCCCGCCCGGGCCGGACGACGGGAGTGGATCGGCCTGGGGGTGCTGGCGCTGCCGACGACGGTCCTGGCCATGGACCTGACGGTGCTGCACGTCGCCGCCCCCAGCCTCGGCGCCGACCTCGCCCCCACCGGCGGCCAGTTGCTGTGGATCCTGGACGTGTACGGCTTCCTCGTCGCCGGCTTCCTGATGACGATGGGCACCCTGGGGGACCGGATCGGCCGTCGACGACTGCTGCTCGTGGGTGCCGCCGCGTTCGCCGTCGCGTCCGTGCTGGCGGCCTTCGCACCCGGTGCGGAACTGCTGATCCTGGCCCGGGCGCTGCTCGGGGTGGCCGGCGCGACCTTGATGCCGTCCACGCTGGCCCTGTTGACCACCATGTTCCGCGACCCGGCGCAGCGCACCTTCGCCTTCGCGCTCTGGATGACCTGCTTCACCGCCGGCGAGGCGATCGGCCCCCTGGTGGGCGGCGCGATGCTCCAGTACTTCTGGTGGGGTTCGGTCTTCCTGATCGGTGTGCCGGTGATGCTCCTGCTGCTGGTCACCGGCCCGCTGCTGCTGCCCGAGCAACGCGGCGCGGGGGCCGGCAGGTTCGACCTGACCAGCGCCCTGCTCCTGTTGGTGGCCGTGTTGTCGGTGGTGTACGGGGCGAAGCGCCTCGCCGGCGCGGGCGCCAGCCTCGAAGTGCTGGCCTGGGTGGTCGGCGGCCTGCTGGTGGGCGCGGTCTTCCTGCGTCGCCAACGGCGGTCGGCCGAGCCGCTGGTGGACCTGGACCTGTTTCGGCTGCCCGCGTTCAGCGCGGCGCTCGGCACCCAGACCCTCGCGGTGTGCGCGATGGCCGGCTCCCAACTGCTGGTGATGCAGTACCTCCAGACCGCCATCGGACTCACCCCGCTCCAGGCGGGGCTGTGGACCCTGCCGTCCGTCCTGAGCGGCATCGCGGCGACGCTGCTGGTGCCCGCCCTGGTCCGGCGGGTGCGCCCGGCCGTGGTGATCACCTGCGGCCTCGCGACGGCCGGCGCGGGCGCCGTGGCCGTCGCCGCCACGGCCACCGAGGCGAGCCTTGCGTGGACCGTGGCCTCCTTCACCGTCGTCTACACCGGGGTGACCCCGACGCTGGCGCTGACCACCAACGCGATCGTGGGCTCCGCCCCGCCCGAGCGCGCGGGCCTCGCCTCCGGGATCTCCCAGAGCGGAGCCGAGTTGGGGCTGGCCGCGGGCATGGCCTTCCTGGGCAGCGTCTCCATGGCCGTCTACCAGGGCCGGTTGGGCGAGACGGCGCCCGCGTCCCTCGACGCCACGGTGCTCCAGGAGGCGAAGGAGACGGCCGGCGGCGCCCTCGCCGTCGCCGAACGGCTACCGGACGAGGTGGGTGCGGCGCTGCGCGAGGCGGCGCGGCTCGCCGTCGCCGACGGTCTGCGCACCGCCGCGGTGCTCAGCGCGATCGGCCTGGTCGGCGCGGCCGTGCTCGCCGCCGTCTTCCTCCGGGCCGTCCCGGTCGCGGACGACCCCGCCGAACCGGACGCGTCCGTGACCGGTGTCGCGGACGACCAGGCTGAACCGGACGCGTCCGCAGGCGGCGTGACGGGGGATCACATCCTGCCGGCCGTCGCCGCCGAGTCGTGTGTCGGTGTCGACTGCGCGGACGGTCCGCGCAGCACGTAGACGATCGCGGGAACGGGGAAGGCGAACAAGAGGAAGTTCGGGATCCACCAGGCGAGGGACCAGTCGCCGCGCAGGGCCCAGAAGGACACGGCCTGGAGCCCCGCGGCGCTGGTCAGCGCCAGGGAGACCAACATCAAGGGGAGATGGAGGTCGTGGCGGCCTCCGATCCGCTGCCGCCTGCTGCCCGCCAGGTACAGCGAGGCGAGCCCGGTCACGCTCGCGGCGACGTCCAGGGGGAGGAAGGAGTAGTTCCAGTCGCTCATCACCGGATCGCGGTAGTCCTTGTAGGCGTGCTCCGGCGGAATGAGGTTCAGCAGCGCGACCGACCAGTACAGCAGGAAGGCGACGTCGGTCACCAGCATCGCGGTCTTCACGGCGCGCAGGCCGCGGGGGGTGGTCGGCGCCATCAGTGCTCCAGCCCTCCGCCCAGGTACATCACGGCCACGCCGAGGACGACCAGCGCCACTCCGACCACGGTGGCGGTGCGCACCCGCTCGTCGAAGAGCAGGACGCCGCCGAGGAAGGCGCCGACCGTGCCGACGCCCGACCAGACGGCGTACACCGGTCCCACGTTCAGCGACTTGAGGGCCTGGGCGAGCAGGACGAAGGCGGTCCCGTACCCCATGACGACCAGGATGCTCGGCGCGAGCCTGGTCAGTCCGTGCGAGGCGCGCAGCCCGAGCGTGGCCGCCACCTCCGCGACGATCGCCCCCGCGACCAATAAGTACCCCATCACGCGCCGTCCGGGTGCTGCGGTGCGATCAGATCGTCGACGAGGGCGCGCAACCGGTGGTGGTCGACGCCCTGCGGCGGGGCCAGCCCCAACAGGCGCGCGGTCCACCAGCCGTCGACCGCCATGCGCACCAGGGAGCTGACGCCCGGCGGCAGTCCGTCCGCGTCGAGGCGCTCCTGCCAGTGGAGGTAGCGCTCGCGCAGCACGTCGAGGACCTCCGGCCCGCCCGCCGCCGCGAGGAGCGCGACCGGCACCGCGGACGGCGGCGCCCCCTCCTCGGCGGGTGCCAGCAGCGGGATCGAGGCGTCCAACCAGGCCCGGGTGAAGGCGCCGGGCGGTGCGTCGGGGCCGGGCAGGACCGCTTCGAAGCGGTCGACCAGCCGGCGCACGACGCCTTGGACCAGGGCGAGCTTGGAGGGGAAGTGGTGCAGCAGCCCGCCCTTGCTCACGCCGGCCTCGGCCGCCGCCGCGTCGAGGCGGACCGCATCGACGCCACCCTTCACCAGCAGTTTCTCCACCGCGTCCAGGATCCGGTCGCGCACGCTTCCACCTGCTCCTTCTTGACTTTTTCTGCATTCCCGACCGTCTGGACGGTTGCGAAAGCCTACCATGCTGCCGATGGGGTCCGGTTATGATCGGGAAAGTGCCTGTGATGAACCGGATTCATTAATTCCAGGTGAGCCGAAACGCATTGTCCAAGCCGCCGTTGACACTTTTCATCGGGTGGGGGTACTTTCAGGCATCGTCACTGGCATGCTGCCGGCATCGCGGAACCAACGGGGGACAGAATGATCGGAAACTCCGCCTAGCAGACGCCGCCCGGAGAGCGGGCGATCACCTACGCGCGACAAGGGGACACCGGCGTTGGCCCCCGGCTGTCGCGCGTATTCCATGGGCCCGTAACGACGCGGGCATTCCACGTGCCTTCATTCGATGTGTGCGCACAGCCATTTCACCGCGCCTTCTTTTGGCGTGCGCCCGGCCGTGCGCCGCGCTCACCGGCACGTTCATCATTGATCGATCGATCAAGGAACAAAGGTAATGAGTGCGCTTTCTGCATTGTCCGAGCGGGGAAATCCCGCGGACCTCTACTCGCGTTTCGCCTCCTTCACCGCGGCCCGGGACCTCATGGCGGCCGACCGCTATCCGTTCTTCCTGCCGCTGGAGGGCAAGGAAGGTCCCACAGTCCGCCGCGGCGATCGCTCCCTGATCATGTGCGGTTCCAACAACTACCTCGGGCTCACCGGACACCCGGAGGTGCTGGCGGCGGCGCGTTCGGCGCTGGAGAAGTACGGCACGTCCCGCACCGGCTCCCGCTTCCTCAACGGCAACACCGAGTTACACGAGGAATTGGAGGCGGAGCTGGCCGACTACCTCGACAAGCCCGCCGCCCTCGTCATGTCCACCGGCTACCAGACGAACCTCGGCGTGCTCGGCACCGTCCTCACCCCCCGCGACCACGTCTTCCTGGACCGCAGCGCCCACGCCTCCCTGCTCGACGGCGCCCGGCTGAGCGGAGCCAAGATCCGCTGGTTCCCGCACAACGACGCCGAGGCGCTGGGCCGGGCGCTGGAGCGGGTGCCCGACGACGCCGGACGGCTCGTCGTCGTGGACGGCGTGTACTCCATGGAAGGCGACGTGTGCGACCTGCCGGCCGTCGTCAAGACGTGCTCGGCCCACGGCGCCCGCCTCCTGCTCGACGACGCCCACGGCCTCGGCGTCCTCGCCGAAGGCCGCGGTACGGCCGCCCACTTCGGCCTCGCCGACGAGGTCGACCTGATCACCGTCACCTTCAGCAAGTCCCTCGCCTCGCTCGGCGGCGCCGTCGCCGGCAGCGAAGAGGCCGTCCACTACCTCAGACACCACGCCCGCAGCCTGATGTTCAGCGCGTCCACGACACCGTCCAACACCGCGGCGGCGCTCGCCGCCCTGCGCATCCTGCGGGCCCAGCCCCACCTGGCCACCACCGTGCAGGCCAACGCCGCCCACGTGCGGCGCGGGCTGGCCGAAGTAGGCGTGCGCACCGTCCCCAGCAGCACGCCGATCGTCGCCCTGCCGACACCGGGGACGCCGCAGACCCTCACCGCCTGGCACCGGATGTACCACGACGGCGTGTACGTCAATCCGGTGCTGCCGCCCGCCGCCGAGCCACGGCTGCGCACCAGCTACATGGCCTCGCACACCCTCGACCAACTCGACCGCGTCGTCGAGGTCTGCGCCGCGCAGAAGGCGCTGCTCGCCGCGCCGGAGCACGACGGCCGCGCCCCCGACGTCGCGTGAACGGCACCCCGGCCCGCCGCCGCCCGGCCCGGGGCCAGGTCCCGGCCCTCGTCGCCGCCGGCCTCGTCACCGGGGCGTGCGGCGCGGCGTCCACGGCCGCGCCCGGCGCTCTCGGCGGCTTCGGGATCCTCGCGCCCGGAGCCGTACTCGCCCTCGCCGCGGGTCTGGCCCTGGCCCGGTCGACGGCGACGTGCCGGGGCGCCCGCACACCGGACGGCCGCGGCACCGCGGTCGCCGCCGCGCTGCTCGCCCTGAGCCTCGCGGTCGCCGTCCCCGTCGAGGGCAGCGCCGCCCTCGCACCGCTCCTGACCACCGCGCTGGCCACCGGATTCATCACCGGCCTCAGCACCGGGCTCCTCGCCGACGACGCCGAGGGCCCCGCCCGTACGCACGCCAGTTGGGCGGGCGCCGCGTACCCGGCCCTGTGGCTGGCCGCCGCGCTGGGCGCCGGCTGCGCCCTGGGCCTGTGGCGACTGCCGGAGACCCGGGCCGCCGCCAGCGCGCTCGCCTGCGCCTGCGCACTGCTGCGGCTGGCCGCGACCCCGCACGCCCGCCGCACCACACCGCCGCCGCAGTAGAGCCCCCGCGGCCCCCCCGTACCGCAACCCCTTCCGCACCGAGGAGTCCTCATGTCCCGCTTAGGTCTCGCCGCCCGAGCACTGCGCCTCACCCTCAGCCGGGCGCACGCCGACCCCACGGCCGACTACGACGCGGCCAGTTCCGACTACGACACCTACTTCAGCCCCGTGATGGGCGGCCACTCCACCGCCGCCCTCGACGAGGTCCCCGTCGCACCCGGCGACACGGTGGTGGAACTCGCCTGCGGCACCGGCCATCTGACGGCCGGCATCATCCGCAGACTCGACGGCCACGGGGCCGTGCTGGCGGTCGACAAGTCCATCGGCATGCTGGAGGTCGCCAGACGCAAGGTGCTGCCGCTCGTCGAACCGTCGCCCGGGCTGCACCTGGAGCTGTCCGACGGCGACATGGAGGGCTTCATCGCCGGCCTGCCCACCGGCAGCGCCGATGTGGTCGTCGTGGGCTGGGCCATCTGCTACGCCAAGCCGGCCCGGCTCCTCGCCCAGGTGGAACGCGTCCTGCGGCCAGGCGGCCACGTGATGGTGATCGAGACCAGGGCCGACGCCCACCGCGCGCTGACCACCCGGCTGGAAGAGGTCTTCGCCGACGACCCCTCCCTGCTCACCGGGTTGATCCGGGTGGCCCTGCCGAAGGACGCCGCCGAGGTGGCGCGCTGGTTCACCAAGGCCGGGCTGAGCGTCGACGTCCAACGGGACGGCTCCCAGGTCATCCCCGCGCACACCCCGGCAGCGGTCCTGGAGTGGGTCCAGCGGTCGGGTGCGGCGGCCGGCTTCAAGACCGCCGTGGACCGGGGCCGGGAACAGCTCGTCCTGCGCCGGGTGGAAGAAGGACTGGCCGACCTGCTGCGCCGGGAGGGCCGACTCGACATCGAGCACACCTTCGTCACCGTCACCGGACACAAGCCCGTCCCGTCCCGCCAGGGCCGCCCCGACGCCCGCGGCGAGGAGGTCGGCGTCGGATGACGAACCCCCCTGTCACCCGGCCCGCGCCGCCGGCCGCCCCGGGCGCGGACGGCTCCCCGTCCGACGGCGGACGGGTG
This sequence comes from Streptomyces sp. NPDC048057, assembly GCF_040653095.1. Classification (NCBI taxonomy): domain Bacteria; kingdom Bacillati; phylum Actinomycetota; class Actinomycetes; order Kitasatosporales; family Streptomycetaceae; genus Streptomyces; species Streptomyces sp. NPDC048057. The sequence continues at coordinate 192,391 of NZ_JBEZNF010000010.1, read as the reverse complement.
CACCGCGCACTGCACGCCTTCGCCCGCCGGCTCATCGCCCGTCCCAAGACCGTGATCCTGCTCTGGGCCGTGCTGATCGCGGTCTGCATGCCCATCGGCGGTCGGCTGGCGTCCCAACTCACGGACCAGGGCGCGTCCAAGGTCGTTCCCGGCACCAGCAGCGCCCGCGTCGACGACCTGACCAAGCGCTCCTTCCCGCAGCGCTCCGAGCGCGAGCTCACCGTCGTCCTCAAGGCCGCCGACGTCAACACCCCGCAGATCCGGGCCGCCCTCGCCGACCTCGACGAACGGCTCGACGCCAGGCGGCGCAGCGGCGACGTCGCGGCCACCTCGTCGGCGTACACCGTCTACCGGGACGCCACCGTGCAGTTCCTCACCGGGCTGTGGCGGCAGATCGGCGGGGCTGGCGCGACGGTCGGAGAACGCACCGCCGCGGTCGACGCCCTCGCCCGCCGTGGGACGGTCCCGCCGGCCCTCGTCCCGGCCGCGCGGGAGACCGCCCGCGCCGCCGACGAGGCGCAGGTGGCCACCGTCGCCCGCAGCGCCGCCGTCGCCGCCGACTGGCGCGACTTCCCCCTGCCGGTGCCCGCCGACGTGGTGGACCGGCTGATCGCGAAGGATGGCAGAACCGCGGTCGTGTCCGTCGCCCACCCCGTCGGCGGCGACCGCGACCCGGACGTCGACTGGCTGCGCGGGACCGCCCGCGGCGCGCTGTCCGCGGCCGGCGCGGACGGTGCCGCGGACGTCCACGTCACCGGCGAACTCGCCCTCATCCACGACACCTACGACAAGGCCGAGTCGGACACCGCGCTGATGGAGACGGTGGCGTACGTCATCATCTTCGTCGTCCTGCTGTTCTTCTTCCGGGCCCTCGTCCCCGCCGTCCTCACCCTGGCGGTGGTGGGCCTGTCCATGAGCGTCAGCGAAGCCGCGCTCTTCGGCCTCTCCCACCAGGTGACGCTCACCCAGTTCACGATGACCATCATGCAGTTCGTGATGCTGGGTGCCGGCGTCGACTACAGCATGCTGCTGTCCTCCCGCTACCGACAGGAGCGCATCGCCGGTCGGGATCCCAGGGACGCCGCGCTGCACGCCACCGTCCACGCCGGCGAGAGCATGCTGCTGGCCGCCGGCGCCGTGGTGCTCGCCTTCGGCGCGACCCTGCTGTCCCCGGTCGACTGGATCCCCCCGCTGGGGTACGGCGGACTCGTCGGCATCCCCATCGTGTTCGCCGCCGCCCTCACCCTCACGCCCTGTCTGCTGGTGCTGTTCGGGGACCGCTTCTTCGCCCTGGGCCGCGCGCCCCTCTCCGACCTGGAGCGGCAGGGCGCCATGGGCCGGCACCTGCGGCGCACGGCCGAGTTCGCCCGCCGCCGCAAGGTCGCCGTCGTCCTCGTCTTCCTCGCCGCCACGGTGCCCTTCGCCCTGCTGGCCGCCGGCAACCGCTCCACGTCCGACCCGGTGAAGCTGAGCCCGGTCACCGACTCCCGCACGGGGTACGAGGCCCTCGCGTCCGCGTGGGGTGACAGCGCCGTGCTGCCCACCACCGTCGTGGGCGAGGCCGCCGACGGCGTGGTGCGCGACGGCCAACTCACCGACCAGGGACGGCAGGTCGTGACCCGGCTGACCGAACGCATCGCCGCCACCGAGGGGGTCGCCGGCGTCGACTCCGCCACCCAGCCCTTCGGCCGCCCCTGGGACGCCGCCCAACAGCGCCAGGACCGGGCCTTCCTCGGCGACCACGTCGCCCGCGACGGCACCCTGCGCTTCGTGGTGGTGCTCAAGGACGACCCCTACTCGGCCGCGGCGGCTGACACGGTCGACCGGCTGGACGACGTGCTGCGCGCCGCCGGCGGGGACGTCGGAGAGCTGACCATCGGCGGCGCCACCCAGGTGGACCTGCAGTACGGGGCGGCCCTGCGCACCAGCTTCTGGCAGATGGTCGCCCTGGTGAGCATCGGCGTCTTCGTCATGCTCGCGCTCACCCTGCGGTCCCTGCTCGTCCCGCTGCGGCTGATCGCCACCATCATGCTGAGCAACGTGTGGGCCATCGGCATCACCGTGCTGGTCTTCCACCACCTGCGCGGGGAGGTCGTCATCGACGACCTCCCGATCTTCCTGACCGTGCTGATGATGGGGCTCGGCATGGACTACGAGATCTTCCTGGTCACCCGGGTGCGCGATCTGATCCGCAAGGGCCATCCGCAGGACGAGGCCACCCTGGCGGCCGTCGTGGACACCGGCCGGGTCATCAACGCCGCCGGCCTCGTGATGGCCGGCAGCCTCGGTACGATGGCGCTGTCCTCCACCCTGATGCTGCAACAGTACGGAGCCGGCCTCGGCACCGCCGTACTGCTGGACGCCACCGTCATCCGCATCCTGTTCGTGCCCGCCACCCTGCTGCTGCTCCGGCGCTACAACTGGTGGTTCCCCACCCTGCGCCGACGCACCCCGCGGCGCGCCGGGGCGGGGTGAGGGCGATGACCCCGCCCCGATCCGCACCGCCGACCCGGCCGGCCGGGCCCCTGGCCCGGCTGCGCCGGCGCTCCGAGGCCGATCTGCTGACCACGGCGGTCGTCCTCTTCGCCCTGCTCGCCGCGGTCCGGGTCGCCGGTGCCTTCAGCTTCCCGCTGATGGCGCTGTCCGTGGGGCTGAGCGCCGTCGCCCTGCTCGTCGTGGGCCGCGAGCACTGGCCCGCCATGGGCGTGCGCCGCAGCGACCGCACCGGTGCACTGGTGGTCTGCACCGTCGTCGTGGCCCTCGTCTACGCGGAGGCGTTCCTCGCCAACCGCGCCGTCTTCGGCACCGCCGACGACAACTGGACGTCGTGGGTGCCGAGGATCTTCGACGGGCTCGTCCCCGGGGCGCCCTGGGCGGACGCGGTGGCCATGGTGCTCGCCATGGGCGTCCTCGTCCCCCTGGTCGAGGAGGTCTGCTACCGCGGCGTCCTCTTCCACGCGGTCGAGGAGCGCTGGAACACCCGGGTCGCCATCGTCGTCACCGCGGCCGGCTGGGCGGCGGTCCACCTCGGCGACTACGGCCTGAACCCGCTGAACGTGAAGGTGGTCTGCGGCGTCCTGCCGTCGGTCTTCTTCATGGGCCTCGCCCTGGGCATCGCTCGCGCCGTCACCGGGTCGGCGCTGGCGTGCGCCGCGGCCCAGGGGGTGTGCAACCTGCTGCTGCTCGGCGCCGTACTGCTGTGGGCGTGACGGCACGGCGGGCCGCGTCAGCGGGTGCCGAGGAAGCGGGTGATGTCGTTGCGCAGGGAGGCCGCGTCGAGGCGGTGCGCCGCCAGGTGCTCCTCCATCTGCCCGTAGCGGCGCAGCTCCTTGCGTCCCACCCCGAGGCCCAGCACCCGGTGGGGCACGTCGGCCAGGGCGTCGTTCGCGGCGCCGGTGGAGGTGCCGGCCAGATACGGCTCGACGACGACCACGTCGGCGCCGGCCCCGTCGACCGCCCGTCGCAGCCCGGCGCCGTCGAAGGGGCGCACGGTCGTGGCGTACAGCAGCGTCACATCCAGCCCTTCCACCGCCTCCGTCACCGCGTCCAGCATCGGTCCCACCGCGACCACGACGCCGGCGCCGCCCTCGCGCAGGGTGAGGAACTCCCCGCCGGTGACGGGCAGCGGCTGCGCGTTCTCCTGGAGCGAGAGGCGCACGTACACCCGGTCGTCGCCCCGGACCGCGGTGCGCAGCAGCGCCTCCGCCTCGTCCGGGTGGCCCGGTACGTGGACCGTCCAGCCGTCGAGCGTGTCGAGCAGGGCCACGTCGCCCGGTGACATGTGGGTGAAGCCGCCGGCCGGCCAGTCGTACGAGCCGCCGGCGCTGACCAGCACGGCCCCGGCGTCCTGATGGCCGAGGTCCAGCTTGACCTGCTCGAAGGGGCGCTCGACCAGGAAGCTGGCGAAGGTGTGGACGACGGGCCGCAGTCCGGCCAGCGCCAGCCCGCCGCCGACGCCGACCAGCAACTGCTCGCGGATGCCGACGTTGAGGACCCGGTCCGGGTGGGCCCGCTGGGCGGGGGCGAAGCCGTCGGCGCTGATGTCCGCGAGGACGACGGCGAGGCGCGGATCCTCGTCGAGCAGTTGGGAGGTGGTGGAGATGAAGCGGTCACGCATGGTGTCCATGGCGGAAGTCCCTCGGGTGGGTGGTGCGACGGATGGGGTGCGGGAGTGCAGTGGCGGAGCGGGGGTGCTCACGCCTCCTTGGGCGGGGTGCCGTCCCTCGGCTCGACCACGGCGACCACCGCGTGCGGACGCCCGGGGTGGGGTTCGGTGTACGCGGCGTGCAGGGCGTCGTGGTCGCGGCCGTCCACGGTCGCCGTGGACCAGCCGGCGGCCTCGAAGCGGGACGCGATGCCGCCGCGCCAACCGTGCGTGGCCGACTGGTTGTCGATGACCAGGGCGTGCAGCGAGGAGAGGCCGGCGGAGCCGGCGTAGGCGATGGCCTCGTGGTTGCTGCCCTCGTCCAACTCGGCGTCTCCGATCAGCACCCACACCCGGGAGTCGGTGCGGCCCTGGGCCCGTAGCCCGAGGGCGGTGCCGACGCCGATCGGCAGTCCGTGCCCGAGCGAGCCGCTGCCGATCTCCGCACCGGGCACCAGTACCCGGTCCGGGTGGTGCCCCAGCGGGGACGCATAGCCGCCGAAGCCGGGCAACAGCGACTCGGGGAAGAAGCCCTTGGCGGCGAGCACGGCGTAATAGGCCATCGGCCCGTGCCCCTTGGAGAGCAGGAAGCGGTCCCGGTCGGGGTCGTCGGCGGTGGCGGGGGTCACCCGCAGCACCCGGTCGTAGAGCACCCACAGCGCGTCGAGGGTGGAGGTCGCGGCGGGGCCGTGCTTCTCGTCCCCGGTCATCAGGGACATCAGCCGCCCGAGGTCGTCGAAGCCGGCAGGGGGCGTGGACGGGCTGTGCGCCGTCGTGGTCTGCGTCATGACCCCAGGATGCAACCTCAACTCGACTTGAAGTCAAGGCGCTTTGAACCCCAGCAGAAAAGTTTTAATTTTCAATATGTGGCCGGCCAAGAAAAGGTGCGAGGGGTGTGCCCCGTCGGTCAGGAAGTGGTGGCGCCGCGCCGTCGATGCGCCCGCTGTCGGCAGGCGGGGGAGCAGTACGTCCGGGGGCGGCCGGTGGCGCTGTGCTCGACGGGCTTCCCGCAGGATGCGCACGTCTTTACGTTACGACTTTCGTTACGCTCGGGTGGCTGGCCCGCCACGGCCACCAGGGCTTCCACCCCGTCCAGCACCCGCCGCAGGCCGAACTCGAAGGGGTCGAGTGGCGCCTCGTACCCCCCTTCCTCGTACAGCCGGGTCAAGGTCGGATAGCGCTCGTCGAGTTGGTCGTACAGGGATGAGCGTGCGCCCCACCACTCCTCGTCGCTGACGCCGGTGCGCTGCTCGGTGCGGGAGGCGAGCGCCAGCTTGCGGGCGGCGCCGTCGACGAAGTCGCCCACCAGCGTCACCACCGCGATGACCTGGGCGGGCGGCAGGCCCGTGCGGGCTGCGACGCTCAGGGCGCGCTCGAAGGACGCCACCCCGTGCGGCCCCGGGATCTGACGCTCTTCGCCCAGGTCGGCCAGCCAGGGATGGCGTCGTTGGAGCTCGATGCCGGAGCGCGCCCATGCCTCCAGGTCCGCACGCCAGCCGTCGGAGTCACTGCCCGTGGCGGCGGGCGCGGCGGCGGGGGCGGCCTCGGTCGGGGCTTCGGTCGGAGCGAGTTCGGCCAAGACGGCGTCGCGCATCAGGGCCAACAGATCGGCCTTCCCCGGCACGTGCCGGTACAGCGCCATCGTGGTGAAGCCGAGCCGCTCGGCCAGTCGCCGCATCGACACCGCGCGCAGCCCCTCCGTGTCCGCCAACTCGACCGCGGAGCGCACGATCCGCTCCAGGCTGAGCCCGCGCCGGGCTCCGGTGCCCCACAGCAGTGCGGTGCTGCGCTCCACGTCCGTCATGGCGCACCTCCCTCGTTCCTCGCGTGTATGTTGTCTACCAGAAGTGTACGCCGTACACATGACAGGGGAGGATCCTGATGTTCTTCGTCGATCCGCAGGGCGACGACCGGGGACCGGGCACCGCGGAGCGCCCGTTCGCCACGCTGGAGCGGGCCCGCGACGCCGCAGGACCCGGCACCGTGGTCGCACTCCGCGCCGGTACGTACCGCCTGACCGACACCTTCCGGCTCACCGCCGCCCACTCCGGCGTCGTCTACCGGGCCCACGGCTACGGCACCCCGGACCAGGAGGAGGTGGTGATCAGCGGCGGACACGAGATCGCGCAGTGGAGCACCGGGGACGACGGCACCCACCGCGCCGAACTCCCCGGCCCCGCACCCCGCCAGCTCTACGCCGACGGCCGCCGCGTCGAACGCGCCGCGATCCCGCTGGCCGGCGTCCCCCTCGTCCGCACCCCCGACGGCTACACCGTCGAGGACGGCGGACCGGGGTCCTGGACGGGGGACGTCGAGTTCGTCTACCGGGGCGCCTACCCCTGGTCCGAAGGCCGCTGCCGGGTCGCGGCCGTCACCGGCGACGCCCGCTCCACCACCATCACCATGGCCGCCCCCGCCTTCGCGCGGGCGACGCGCCTGTACCACTCCGTCCTGCGCTGGGAGGGGCCCGGCGCCGGCGAGTTCCACGGCGTGGACGCCCCCACCGCGGCCGAGAACAGCCCCGCCTTCCTCACCGACGGCACGTTCGCCACGACCGGCACCGTGCTGCACTACCGCCCGCACCACGGCGACGGCGCGGCCCCGCCGTCGACCGACGGCCCGACGGGCGTGGTCGCACCCGTCCTGGAGACGCTGCTGCACGCCCGGGGCGTCAGCGACCTCACCTTCCAGGGCGTCACCTTCGCCGACGCCACCTGGCTGCACCCCAGCACCCCGCAGGGCTTCCTGCACTACCACGGCAACGGCTACGACAACGGCGGCGACCTGAGCACCGTCACCTTCGCCGACGGACAGGGGCAGGTGACCGTCCCCGACGACGAAGCGAGCATCCCCGGGAACCTGCTCTTCGAGGAGTGCCACGGAGTCACCCTGCAAGGCTGCCGCTTCGTCCGACTCGGCGGCGTCGCCGTGGAGTTCCGGGGCGCGGGCGCCGGCAACGCCGTCCTCGACAGCGAGGTCGCCGACATCGCCGGCGGCGGCCTGACGATCGGCGAGGGAGCCCGCGACCACCGGATCGAGAACAACCACGTCCACCGCGTCGGCCTCGACTACCACGGCTCGCCCGCCGTCCTGGTCACCGGCGCCACCGCCACCGTCATCGCCCACAACGAGGTCGACGACGTGCCGCACAACGGGATCGTGGTGTACGAGGGGCGCGGCACCCACGTGCGGAACAACCTCGTCCACCACACCATGCAGGTGCTCGCCGACGGCGGCGGCATCTACGTGTCCGGCCCCCAGGGCGACTCGTACGAGAGCGGAGCGGTGCTGCGCGGCAACGTCGTCCGGGACACCGTCACCCCCTGGAACTGGGGCATCTACACCGACTACGGCGCCGCCCACGTCACCGTCGAAGCCAACGTCGTCCACAGCTCGCACGCCCCGGTCGTCCTGACGGTCTGGCCGCCGCTGGACCGGGTGACCTTCACCGACAACGTCTGGGACGCCGACCCCGGCGAGGCCCCGGACGGCGTGGTGCTCGACGGCAACACCGTCCTCGCCCCGTCCGCGCTCGCCGCCGACCCGCGGGCGTCGGCGATCCTCCACGCCGCGGGACGGCGTACGCCCGCAGCGCCACCCCGCGGGTGAGCCGACCGCGCCGCACGGGGGTTTGCCCGTGCGGCGCGCGTGGTACGGCTGATCGGCGCGGCGGCCGGCCCGCGGGGGTCGGCGTCCGGTCGGGAGGCGACGGCGATGACCCAGCAGGCACGTGACGCGACGGGCACCGTCACCACCGCGGTGCCCGCCCGCCTCGACCGGCTGCCGTGGTCGCGGTGGCACTGGATGATCGTCGTCGGCCTCGGCACCGTGTGGATCCTCGACGGCCTGGAAGTGACCGTCGTCGGATCCATCGCCAGCCGGATCTCCGAGGACGGCAGCGGACTGACGATCACCGACGCCCAGGTCACCGGCGTCGCGGCGGCCCTGTACGTGGCGGGCGCCTGCGCGGGCGCGCTGTTCTTCGGCCGGCTCACCGACCGCTACGGCCGCAAGAGGCTCTTCCTCGTCACCCTCGCGGTGTACCTGGCGGCCACCGCGATGACCGCGCTCTCCTTCTCCGCCTGGTGGTTCTTCCTCTTCCGCTTCCTCACCGGCTTCGGCATCGGCGGCGAGTACGCGGCCATCAACTCCGCCATCGACGAACTGATCCCCAGCAGGTACCGCGGCCGGGTCGACCTCATCATCAACGGCAGCTACTGGCTCGGCGCGGTGGGCGGCGCCCTGCTGTCCGTCGTCGCTCTCGACACCGCCCTCTTCCCCGCGGACGTCGGCTGGCGCCTCGCCTTCGGCCTCGGGGTCGTCCTCGGCCTGGTGATCCTGCTGGTCCGCCGCCACGTGCCCGAAAGCCCCCGCTGGATGCTGATCCACGGCCGGGCGCCCGACGCCGAACGGCTCGTCGACGACGTCGAGCACCGGATCGAAGGGGAACGCGGACAACCGCTGCCACCCGCCACGGCGACGATGACGATCCACCAGCGCGGCACCATCGGCTTCGGCGAGATCGCCCGCACGGTCTTCCGCCGCTACCCCCGGCGCGCCGTCCTCGGGTTCGCGCTCTTCGTCGGCCAGGCGTTCCTCTACAACGCCATCACCTTCGGCTTCGGCTCCATCCTGGTGCGCTTCTTCGACGTGCCGAGCGGCAGCACCGGCTACTACTTCGCCGTGATCGCCCTCGGCAACTTCCTCGGCCCGCTGCTCCTCGGTCACCTCTTCGACACCTGGGGCAGACGGCCGATGATCGCCGGCACGTACGTGCTGTCCGGGCTGCTGCTCTTCGCCACCGCCGCCCTCTTCGGCGCCGGCGTGCTGAACGCCGTCACGATGACGCTCTGCTGGTGCGTGGTGCTCTTCTTCGCGTCCGCGGGCGCCAGTTCGGCGTATCTGACCGTCAGCGAGATCTTCCCGATGGAGACCCGGGCGATGTCCATCGCCTTCTTCTACGCCGTCGGCACGGCGGCGGGCGGCATCACCGGTCCGCTGGTCTTCGCCGGGCTGACGGAGAGCGGCGTCGTCTTGGACGCCGTGCTCGCCTTCGGCATCGGCGCGGCCCTGATGGTCGCGGCCGGACTGGTCGCCGCCTTCTTCGCCGTCGCCGCCGAAGGCCGCTCCCTGGAGGACGTCGCCCGACCGCTGTCCGCCCTGCCCGACGGCGACCGGCCGGCGGACGGGTCCACCGGCCGGCGCGTCACGTCGCGCTGAGGGCGACCGTGGGCCGCAGCCGCGACGCCCGCACCGCCGGATACAGCCCCGCCAACACGCCGATGACCAGCGTCGCCGCGAAGCCGCCCGTCACGGACCACGGCGGCACCACCGGCGTCCAGCCCTGTGCCAGCGCGAAGCCGAACGTGGCCGCCGTGCCGAGGACGGCGCCGCCCGCGCCACCGAGCGCGGACAGCAGCAGGGACTCCGTGAGGAACTGGGCGCGGACCGCGCCCCTGGTCGCCCCGATCGCCCGCCGGAGCCCGATCTCCTGACGGCGCTCCAACACCGAGATCACCATGGTGTTCGCCACGCCGACCCCGCCGACCAGCAGGGCCACCGCGCCCAGGCCCAACATCAGCGCGGTCAGGCCCCGGTCGGTGGCCGCCTTCGCCGCGAGCGCGTCGGAGGGCCGCGACACCTTGACGGAGCCCTCGTCACCGGGGTTGACCGTACGGGGCAGCACGGTGCGCACGTCCTCCACGGTGGCGTCCGGGGAACGCTCGAAGAGCATCGAGGGATGGCCGTCGAAACCCAGGTACCGCTCCGCCGCGGGGAAACCGACCAGCGCCACCCGGTCCAGGGTGGGGACCAGCTCCACCGGTCGGAGGACGCCGACCACGACCACGTACTCGTCGTTCATCAGGATCTTCTCGCCCGGCGTGGTGACGCCCAGGCGCTGGGCGGCGATCGAACCGAGGACCGTGACGGGCAGCCGCTCGTTCGCCGCGCTCAGCCACGTCCCCTGCGCCACCTCCGCGTTCAGCGCCGTCAGCAGGTCGGTGCGCGCCGCCTGGACGCTGACGCCCGCGGTCCGCTCCTTCGGCACCACGTCGCTGCGCCGGACCCGGGCGGGCACGTCGCCGGTCGCCGTCGCGTGCTGGACGGGACCGATGCGCTCGACCATGGCCACCGCCGACTTCGGCAGCTTCGCCTCGTTGCCCTCGGCGTCCTTGCCGGCCTCCACGGTGAGCAGGTTGGTGCCCAGCCGGTCGAGCCGGGCCATCAGGTCCGCCTTGCTGGAGTGCGACAGACCGACCACCGCGACCATCGTCGCGATCCCGATGGCGATGCCGAGGGCGGACAGCACGACGCGGGCGCGCCGGGCGCGCAACCCGACCGCCCCGAGCCGGAGCACGTCGACCGGCGCCAGCCGGGCGGGCCGCAGCCGCGGCGGGCGCGGGGCGCGGGAACTCATCGTGCACCCGCCTTCGCGGTAAGGGAGTCGGCGACGACCTCGCCGTCCCGGAAGCGGACCCGGCGCGGCAGCGCGTCCGCGACGTCGTGGTCATGGGTGATGACGCAGACGGTGGTGCCCGCCGCGTTCAACTCGTGCAACAGGTCCACCACGACCCGGCCGGACGCCGTGTCCAGGGCGCCGGTCGGCTCGTCGGCGAGCAGCAGGTCCGGCTCGCCGACCAGCGCGCGGGCGATGGCGACGCGCTGCTTCTCCCCGCCGGACAGTTCGGCCGGCCGGTGGCCGAGGCGGTGACCCAGGCGGACGCGTTCGAGCGCGACGCGGGCGCGGGCCCGGCGCTGCCTGCGGGGCACCCCCGCGTACAGCAGCCCGTCCGCGACGTTGTCGACCGCGTCGCGGCCCGCCGCCAGGTGGAAGTGCTGGAAGACGAAGCCGATGTGACGGGCGCGCAGCGCCGACAACTGGGCGTCGGACAGGTGGGCCACGTCGTACCCGGCGACGCGGACGGTGCCCGTGGTGGGCGCGTCGAGCGTGCCGACGATGTTGAGCACCGTCGACTTCCCGGAGCCCGACGGGCCGACGATCGCGACGAGTTCGCCGGCGTGGACGGTGAGGCTGACCCCGCGCAGGGCGTGCACGCCGCCCGCGTACGCCTTGCCGACGTCGCGCAGTTCGACGACGGGCACGGCCCCGGGTGCGGTGACCGCTTCGCGGGGGAGGGCGTCCTGCGCGGCGGCGGGGGAGTGCGGGGTCGTCATTCCTTGGCCACCCCGACCTCCTGGCCCTCCGCGAGCTGTGCGCCGCTGACCTCGATGCGGCCGTCCGCCGTCATCCCCGTCTCCACCCTTACCATCCGGGACGTGTCGCCTTCGACGATCTGGAGACCGTAACCGCCGTCCGCACCGCGCAGGGCGACGACCGCCTCCACCGGGACCGTGAGGACGCCCTTGCGGCTCTCCCGGACGAACCGCACGCTCGCGGTGGCCTTGGCGTCCTCCTCGGAGACCGCCGACGCCCCGCCCTCCAGGGCGACCTCGACGACGACGGAGTCCTGCGCGGGCCCGGCCGCCGGCTCGCCCGGGTCCTCCGGGCGGACCGTGCCCGTGACCTCGCCCCGGGCCGTCGCGCCGCTGGGCAGGGTCACCTCGACCCGGGTGCCGGGCGCGGTCAGCGACACGTCGGCCCGGTCCAGCTCCGCGCGGACCACGGGCCGGGTGGACGCGACGGTGAGGACGGCCGTGTCCGGCCCCACCTGGTCGGCGAGCGCCGCGTCCGCCCGTACGACGGTGACCTCCGCGGGCTGGAAGACGACGTCCCCCTTGCCGACCGTGCCCGACGGCGTGCGGTTGAGCGACTTCTGCCACCGCTTGACGGCGGCCTCCGTCGCCTCGTCGAAGTGCGGGTCGACGCGGAGCCCGCTGCCGTAGCCGAGCGCGACGAGATTGCGCTCCAGTTGGAGCACGTCGCTGCCGCGGGCGCCGACCGTCATCTCACGGAAGGCGGGAACCGGGCCGTACAGCAGGGTGACGGGCTTGTCGTCGAGTTCGTACAGCGCCCGGCCGCGGGTGACCTTGGCGCCCTCCCGGGCCGCGACCGTCACCGTGCCCGGGACGGCCGCCTTGACCGGGCGGCGCTGGGCGAAGTCGACCGTGCCGTCCACGGTGGTGGACTGCACGAGGTCGGCGCGGGTGACGGGGGCGGTCGCCGGCGGCAGGTCACCGCGGCCGTCCGCGGTCTCCACGCTCCCGCCGTCGTACACCAGGGCGCCCGCGCCGAGGGCGGCGGCCAGCGCGGCACCGCCGACGAGGAATCCGGTACGGCGCTTCATCTGGTACCTCCGAGGGAACCTTGGCCTTCAGGCCGGGGAGGGAACGGACTCCTGTGGAGCTGGGCAGGGGGGTGGGGTTTCGCTGCTGGGTGGAAGGCCGTGTTCTGACCAGCAGATGTGGTCTTCACCTGTGGTCCCCTTAGTTTGTGAGCGTGACCACGGCGTATGTGAAGCGGGCGTATCGGTATCGCTTCTATCCCACGGACGAGCAGGCGGCGGAGCTGTCGCGTACGTTCGGCTGCGTCCGCAAGGTCTACAACATGGCGCTCGCCGCCCGTACGGAGGCATGGGCACGTCAGGAACGCGTCAACTACAACCAGACGTCGGCGATGCTGACGGCGTGGAAGAAGACCGAGGAACTGGCGTTCCTCAACGACGTGTCCTCGGTGCCGCTCCAGCAGTGTCTGCGGCACTTGCAGACCGCGTTTGCCAACTTCTTCGCCAGGCGGGCCAAGTACCCGCGCTTCAGGACGAGGAAGAAGTCGCGGAAGTCGGCCGAGTACACCACGTCCGGATACCGCCTCTGTGACGGGAAGCTGGTGCTCGCCAAGGTGGCCGCACCGCTGGACATCGTGTGGCACCGGCCGCTTCCCGAGGGAGCGAAGCCGTCCACGGTGACCGTGTCCCAGGACAGCGCGGGCCGCTGGTTCGTTTCGATGCTGTGCGAGGATCCCGGCACTTGGCCACTGCCCGCCACCGGGAGTGCCGTGGGGGTGGATGTCGGACTGGATCACCTGCTGACCCTCTCCACTGGCGAGAAGATCGCCAACCCGAGGCATGAGCGCAAGGACCGTGCGCGTCTCGCCCTGGTCCAGCGCCGTCTGGCGAAGAAGGCCAAGGGCGACGGCGCCAACCGGCGCAAGGCTCGACAGAAGGTAGCCAAGATCCACGCTCGGATTGCCGACCGGCGCCGTGGCGGCCTGCACAAGCTGACTACTCGTCTTGTTCGTGAGAACCAAACGATCGTGATCGAGGACCTGACCGTGCGCAACATGGTCAAGAACCGGTCCCTGGCCCGCGCCATCTCGGATGCCGCATGGGCCGAGTTCCGAACCCTGCTGGAGTACAAGGCCCTCTGGTACGGGCGGGAAGTGATCACTGTCGACCGCTTCTTCCCCTCCTCCAAGCTGTGCTCCACCTGCGGCACTCTCCGGGAGAAGATGCCGCTCAACGTCCGCACCTGGACGTGCGACTGCGGAACGACCCACGACCGGGACGTGAACGCGGCGAAGAACCTTCTGGCCGCCGGACTGGCGGTGTCGGCCTGTGGAGCCGGTGTAGGACCTCAACGGAGCACTCCGGGCGGGCAGTCGGCGACGAAGCAGGAAGCTTCCCGGCGCGAGCCGAGAAGCCCCCGCCTTGAGGCGGGGGAGTGTCACCTACTGCATCCCGTCCAGACCTTCGAGCAGCTTGCCCTTGCACGCCTCACGGGCCTTCTTGTACACGGGCGACTTCTCGTCGAGTACCGGGGACACCGGGTTCGGCTCGCCGCCCGGCATCACCCCGCCGCCGGACAGGGTGGGGCTCGCGAACCGGGAGACGCCCTCGTCGCGCATGCACGTGGCGTGCGCCATCAGCGACTCGTAGTCCTTCTGCTTGTCGCGCTTGGGCTCCAGATTGCTGGCCGCGCGCAGCTCCGGGCCGCACACGCCGTCCCGGCCGCCCTTGTGTCCCTGGCCGCTGCCGACCCGGTCGGGCATCGCGTTGATCGCGTCCCAGTCCAGGTAGCCGCTGAGCTTGGGGTCGGGGTAGTCCTTCGAGCCGCCCTTGGTGCGCATGCACCGGACGTACTCCATCTGTGCGTCGTAGAAGGCGCTCTTGCCCGCCGCGGGGGCCTTCGCGGACTCCTTGCCCTCGCCGTCGCCCAAGGCTCCCGCGGTCGGCTCGTCCGGTACGGAGGCGATCGCGCCGCCCCCTTCGGCGCGTACGCCCTCGCCGTTGTCGCCACAGGCGACGGAGAAGGCGAGCAGCGGAGCGGCGACGGCCGCGGCGAGGCGGAGCCGGGCGGTGCCGCGGGAGACGGTGTGGATGGTCATGCGACGACCGTCGGCCGCCCACATGGTGATCGGGCCATCGCCACATGATGAGCAGGTAACAATGCGCGCGATCGCCGTCCTGCCTGCTGCCGCCGGTCCTGAACAGCGAAAACCGTCGCGCATAATCGGCTCCATGGCCCGAGTACTGCTCATCGAGGACGACGTGTCCGTGCGCGACGGCATGGAACTGGTGCTGCGCCGACACGGCTACGACGTCGACACGGCCGCCACCGGCGAGGCCGCGCTCGCCCTGCTGGCCGGCCCGGCCGGCGCCGCCGTCGAACTCGCCGTGCTCGACCTGATGCTGCCCGGCATCGACGGCTTCGAGGTCTGCCGACGGCTGCGGGAGGGCGGCTCGACCGTGCCCGTGATCATGCTGACCGCGCGCGGCGACGACGGCGACATCGTCCAGGGACTGGAGGCCGGCGCCGACGACTACGTGGTCAAGCCGGTGACCGCGCCGGTGTTGGAGGCCAGGATCCGGGCGGCCCTGCGCCGGGCCGAACCCGTGGGGTCGGCCCGCGGCGAGAACCACGCCGGTCTGGTCATCGACCGGGCCGGGCTCACCGTCAGCAAACGCGGCGCGCCGATCACCCTGCCACCCACGGAACTGCGCCTGCTGCTCGAACTCTCGGCCTCGCCCGCGCGGGTGTTCAGCCGCGAGCAGTTGCTCCAGGCCGTGTGGGACCACGGCTTCCTCGGCGACTCCCGGCTGGTGGACGCGGCGGTCGGCCGGCTGCGGGCGAAGATCGAGGACACCCCCGCACGGCCGCGGTACGTCCAGACGGTCCGGGGCTTCGGCTACCGCTTCGGACCGGTGTGAGCGTGCGCCGCTCCCCGCAGCGCCGCCCCGGCGACCGCCGCTCGCCCTGGCGCTTCCTGCGGCGGCTCGGCGGGCTGCGCGCCCGCCTCGTCGTCGCCTTCGTGCTCGTCGCCCTCGCCAGCGGGGTGACCGCAACCGCGCTCGCCTACCGCGAGTCGCGCACCGCGGTCCTGGAGCGCAAGCAGGACGCGGTCCGCAACGACGTGCGCAACCGCGTCGGACAGGCCGCGGCGGACTTCGACATCCCGCCCGACGACGTCTCCCTCACGGCCTTGGCGAACCGCATCGCCAACGGGCTCGGCAACGACTCCATGGTGCTCGCCCAGTACGGCGCGCTGACGGGCTCGTCCGACGTGTCCGCCGACCGCTCCCGCATCACCCCCGAGCTGCGCGAGGCCGTCAGCAGCCGCAACCGGATGAGCTTCCAACGCGTCGAGTGGAAGGGCAGCCCGTACCTGGTGGTGGGCACCCCCGTCACCGCCGACGGGGGCGCGCCGTCCGGCCTCGACGTCTTCGCCGTCACCTCCCTGCGGGCGGAGCTCGAAGACACCACGGGGGTGGTCGACGCGGTGCGCACCGGCCTCGTGCCGGTGGTGCTGCTCACCACCGTCCTCGCCCTGCTGGCCGCCGGCACCGTGCTGCGCCCGGTGCGCGAACTCGGGCGCGCCACCCGCCGCCACGCCGCCGGCGACCTCAGCATCCGGGTCAGGGTCCGCGGTCGGGACGAACTGGCCGACCTGGCACGGGACTTCAACGAGACGGCCGATGCCCTGGAGGTGTCCGTCGCGGAGCTGCGCGAGCAGGACGCCCGGGCCAAGCGCTTCGTCGCCGACGTCTCGCACGAACTGCGCACCCCGCTCGCGGCGATGACGATGGTCGCCACCGTCCTCGACGAGGACGCGGCCCAACTGCCGCCGGACGCGGCCCGCGCCGCCCGCACGGTGAGCGCGGAGACCGCGCGGCTGTCCCGGTTGGTGGAGGACCTGATGGAGATGTCCCGCTTCGACTCGGGCGCGGCACGGCTCAACCCGACCGACACCGACCTCGCGCAGGCCGTCCGCGCCACGCTCTCCCTGCGCGGCTGGACCGAGCAGGTGGACGTCGACCTGCCGGACGGCGTCGTGGCCGCGGTGGACCGGCGGCGCGTCGACGTGATCGTGGCCAATCTCGTGGGCAACGCGCTGCGGCACGGAGCGGAACCGGTCACCCTCGTGCTGAGCGCCGACCGGGCCGGTGGCCGGATCGCGATCGAGGTCGCCGACCGGGGCCCCGGACTGCCGCCCGAGGTCCTGGCGCACGTCTTCGACCGCTTCTACAAGGCGGACAGCGCCCGCACCCGCTCGGAGGGCAGCGGGCTGGGTACGGCCATCGCGCTGGAGAACGCCCGACTGCACGGCGGCACCGTGGACGCGGCCAACGGCCCCGACGGGGGCGCGGTGTTCACCCTGCGCCTGCCGTGGCGGTCGACCTGCGAGGAGGACCGGTGAGGGAGGGGAACCGGGCGGCGGTGGCCGTGGCGGCAGTGGCGGCTGGCGTGCTGCTCGCCGGGTGCGGGGTGCGCCCCACCGGCGTCGTCGACGGCGGGCAGTCCGCCGGCGGGCTGACCAAGGGGCTGCGCCTGTACTTCGTGTCCCAGGCGGGCCGCCTGGAGGCGGTCGCGCGCCCCGACGTCCCGTTGGAGACGTTCGCCGAGCCCGTCAACGTCCTCAAGCTCCTCGGACAGGGGCCGACGCAGGCGGAGCGCGCAGCCGGGCTCTCCACGCTGGTGGGGGCGGACTACTACTACGGGGACTACGACGTGACGGTCCGCGCCGGCCGGATCACGGTGGACGTGCCGCTCCCGCAACTCGACGAGCTCTCCGTGCAGGACCGCAACCTGGTCGGCCAGTTGGTGTGCAGCATGGCCCGGGCGCAGGCGGTGCTCGACGTCAGCGGTACGAAGCGGACCGACGACGTTCCCATGACGGTCCGGCCGCAGGAGGGGGACCCCGCGACGTACGTCTGCTCGGACTTCCTGACGTAGCTGCCGCGGCAGGTCACCCGGCGGCCTGGACCACGGTGCGGCCGTGGACGGCGGTGATGGTGACGCCGGACAGGTCGAGCGCGAAGTCGCCGACGTGGACCGCGTCCGCGCCCTGCCCGGCGGCGCTGATGCCGCCCCGCGCGGTGAGGCTGTCGAGTTCGCCGTCGATCTCCACGGTGGTCAGGCGGTCGCCCTCGCTCGCGATCCGGCCGCCGACGGTGACCCGGCCGATCCGGCCGCCCGGCTTGACGCTGAGGGCGGTGGCGGCCAACTCCGTCTGCACGCCGCGCACCAGGCTGCTGCCCGTGCCGCCGCTGGTGGTGAGGTCGCCCCGGATGTCGAGTTCGGGCAGGTCCCTGCTGACCTGGACGCCGATCGCGCCGTCCCCGGTGGTGGTGATGGAGTCGAACGCGGCGTGCCGCAGCGTTCCGTCGTAGACGTTGAAGCCGCGCGCCCCGATGCCGTGGGTGGTCAGCGGAGCGCGGACGTCGAGGTGGTCGAGGTCGCCGAAGTTGACGAAGCCGATGCCGCTCGGGCCCACGGAGGTGACGGGCGCGGTGGCCTCCCAGGAGATCACCTGGCCCCAGTTGTCGAGGACCATGTCGTTCTGTCCGTAGGTGGTCACCGGGCCGGCGGTGTGCACCTTCTCCACCCGGGCTCCGGAGATCACGAACACCCCGCCGGAGATCAGGTCCGGGGTGCCGGTCGGAATGCCGCCGTCGGTGTGGATCTCCCCGGTGCGCAGCAGGCCGACGCGTACGGTGCCGCCGTCGCCGCGGCCGTCCTCGTCGCCGTGCCCGCCGACGAACACCCCGCTGCCGCGCACCGGCGTGCCGTCGGAGCCCGCCGACAGGTCGAGGAGTTCGGCGGTGATCACGCACCCCGGGTCGGGCTGGCGGTTCCAGAGCGTGAACGCGCCCTGGAGGGCGTCGACGCCGAAGCCGTGCGGCCGTTCGGCCCGGCCCCGGACGTCGGCCGCCTCCACCGTCAGCTCCTCCACCTGGACGTGGCCGAAGCGCACCGAGTCCCGGGCCACCAGCAGCACCTGGCCGCGGGTGCGCACCCGGCGCAGGGTGAGGGTGCCCAGTTCCTCGACGGCGGTGTCGTTGTCGATCGCGGTCTCGTGCTCGGGGCAGTGGACGGTCACGTCCTCCAGGGTGTTGTCACTGGTGAGCCGGATGCCCCGGGCGCCGAAGACGAGGGTGCCGCCGCGCAGTCGCACCCCCGGCGGCAGGGTGACCATCGGCATGCCGCGCAGGACTCCGCCGACCTGGATCGCCGGGACTTCGCTGTGGACGGCGTCCATCAACTCCGCGGCCGTCGCCACCCGCGTCCACCGCACCTGTTGTGTCATGGCCGAACCTCCTGGGCGGTTCGGGCCGGCACCGCGCACGGCGCGGGGGTACGCGTACGGGCGCCGAGGCCGTTCGATGCCGCACCCCTACCACCGTACGAGCGCCCCGGGGCGGTCGCGACCGGGGCGCAGCGCGGCGGGCTTTCCCCCGGATATGTATTCCGCACAGATATGCAAAGAGCATGATGCGCATTATATGACTTAGTGCGGCATTTGTTTGAATGCCATGGATATCAGGAATTTCTCTCTTGGGAAAGGAACGTCAGCCCGCGGCGCGGCGGAAAGGGGGAGTGGTGGTCAAGTCTCCGTATCCCGAGTCGAGTTGGGTGCAGCTCAATGTGACGCCTCGTCAGTCAACGTGGGTGGATGTGTACGGCAGGCTCGCCGACCTCGCCCACGAGTTGCTGGCGGCCCGGGCCGGCGCCTTCTTCTTCATGCACAAGCCGCCCGGGCTCAGGGTGCGGTTCCAGGCCGCGGAGGCGGCGGACGCCGCCGGTCTGCGGGCCGAGTTGCTGAAGCGCACCGAGGCCTTCGAGGAATGGGCGGCGCCACCGGTGGCCGTGGTGTACGAGCCGGAGAGCTATCTGTTCGGCGGCGAAGCCGCCATGCCCTGGGTGCACGAGCTGTTCACCGCGGACTCCCTGGCCTGGTTGGACCTGCACACCGGGCGCGGCGGTGAGCCCGCGCCGGCGCCGTGGCGGGTGTCCCTGCTGCTCGTGCGGGAGCTGTTGGCCGGTCTCGACGTCGTCGGATGGGAGCACCGGGGGGTCTGGGCGGCGGTCCGGTCCGAGACCGGCCGAGCGCTCCCCGGTGGCTGGGCGGACGGTGACGGGCGCCGGGCCGCCGAAGGGATCCGCCAGTGGTGGGCCCGGCCGCGCGAGGAAGCCCTCGCCGCCCTGCCCGGACAGTGGCCGGCGGTCCTCGCGGAGCACCGGGCCGCGGTGGCCCGCGCCGCCGAAGGCTGGCACCGCGGCTACTTCACCGCAGGCGAAGCCGTGCGCGGCCCGCGCCGCGCCGCCGCGTACGCCGTGATCTTCCACTGGAACCGGGGGCGGATCCCCACCGCCCGACAGTGCCTGCTGACCGAAGCCCTGGCCGACGACGGGGTGGTGGCCTGACATGGTCGAGGTCGGCTCCGTTCGCAGGGTGCCCTTCCCGTTGCTGGGGACAGCGGCGTTGGCGAGAGTCGCCGCGATCCCGTGCTCGCTGTGGACCGGCGCGGGCAATCCGCTGCTGTTCGCCCGGCTTGCCGCACACGCCGACGCCGCCGTCCGGCAGACCGGGCGCGCCCGGCGCCTGGCCGAGAAGGTGGGCGACGTCGTCCCCGACCCCCGACTGTCCGACGCCGAGCGGCACGCGCTGCTCGCGCTGCGCAGGCGGCTGCACTCCGGCGCGGTGCCCCGCCCCGAGGAGTGTCGCCTGCTGGACCGGCTCGCGGCGGCGCCCACAAGGCTGGCCAGGGAAGCCACCGCCCTGGTGCGGGCCGCCCAGCAGTCGGACGTCGTGCAGGCCGACATCGAGCGGGCACTGGTCGCCGAGCGGCAGCGGATCGGCGCCCTGTCGTGGGCCCTGCTGGACCAGAGCCCCGTGCTGCGGACCTTCGTCGACGCCGCTACGCCCGGGCTGACCCAGGAAGTGACGGCGTATCTGGCCCGCGGCGAGACGTGGACCGGCAAGCGGCTGCGCAAGCGCAGCGGCTATCTGTGGCGCGCCGTCGCCCGGGCGGCCGTGAAGACGACGCCCCGGGGGTGGGCCTGTCACGTCGCACTCGTCCCGGTCGGCGGGGTCAACGGCTGGGCGGGCGCCCGGCTGTTGCCCCCGGGGGCCGTGGTCGGTGCGCTCGCCGCCACGACCGCGGAGAACGTGCACGGGGTCCGCGCCCGGCTCGCCGCGGCCGACCCCTGGGACGTCGAAGCCCCCATCGCGTACGCCCCGGCCGCCCTGCACGTCACCGACCCCGACGGACGCCTGCGCTGTTACGGCGTCGACCCCGACGACCTCGGCCGGATGCGACAGGTCGCCGTGCGCCGCACCCCGCCGCTGGACGCGGTGCTCGCCCTGCTGGCCGACGGGCCGCGGCCCCTGGCGGAGCTGGAGCGGGCCCTCACCGGCCGCGACGGCTCCCCGGCGCTCCGCGCCTTCCTGAGCCACCTGGTCCACCTCGGAGTGCTCCAGCCCTGCGGCACTCCGCGCCACCACGCCAGCGCCTGGGTCCCGCCCGTGCACGTCACCGGGCCCGAAGCCCTGCCCCAGCCGCGCCCCGCCCCGTCCTCCCGCCCCCGCTCCGAGGCCGGGCCCCGCCTTCGCGCCGACGGCGAAGGCTGGTTCGTCGACTCGTACCGGGCCGTGGACGCCACCGTCCCGGACGCGGGCGTCGCCCGCGTCGAGCGCGCCCTGGCCGTGGCCGCCCGCGTGGTGGCCCTCCGCCAGGCCGACCAGCTCACCGTGCCCGCCGCGCCCGCACCGGGCACCCAAGCCCTCGACGAGCACCCCCGTCCCCTCAGCACCCTGCTCGCGCACCTGCTCTCCGAGCAGGCCCCCGTGCCCACCGCGGCCCACCCGAGCCGATACACCGGCTGGCACCCCGCCCACGTCCCCGGCTCCGGCTACGACCGGCTGCTCACCCACATCGGGCGCCACCGCGACGACGAAATGATCGACCTCGACCACGCCCTGCTGGACGCGGTGGGTGCGCCGTCCACCGCCGAAGCCCTCCCCGCCTGGCCACTCGACTGCCTGCTGCGCCCGCTCGTCGGCCCCGCCGGACCCGTCGCCGTCCTGGAGACCGCGTCCGCGGCCGGCGTCCTCGACGCCCGGTTCGCCGACGGACTGAAAGCCCTGCACGGTCGCTACGGCCCCGTCGAGAGCTATCGCACCTTCCTCGCCGCCGTGGAGCGCCGGGCCGGCGTCCGCTTCGTCGAACTCCTGGTGCCCCCGATCGGCGAGCGGGCGGCCAACGCGGTGCGACGGCCCGTCACCACCCGCTGGTGGACCGGCGACCCGCACCACGCCGCGTACTGCACCCCCGGCGGTCCGCCCCAGCGCTACCTCCCGCTCGACCGGATCACCCTGCGCCGCGCCCCCGTCGGCGCCGCGCCCGGCACCCGCGCCGTCGCGGAGGCGGACGGCGAGCGGATCGTGCCCGTCTACCACGCCACCCGCGCCCCCATGCCGCCGTACAACCTCCTCGTCGGACTCCTGTTGCGTGCCAGCCACCCGGCGGCGGGCACCGTCATCCGGCTCGACTGCCCCGCGGCGGCCTTCGACCGCCCGCCCGACGAGATCGCCCGGATGCCCCGGCTGACCGTGGGCGGCGACCTGGTGGTGGCACCGGCCACCTGGCGGGTGCCACGGGCCCTGCTGTGGTCGCCCCGCGTCGGGGACTTCGCCAAGGCCCGCGCCCTCGCCGCGCTGCGGTACTCGGCCCGGCTGCCGCGATTCGTCTTCGTCCGGCCCGCGCAGGACTCCAAGCCCATGCCCGTCGACCTGGAAGCGCTGCCCTCGCTGACGCTCATCGACCGGATGTGCGCCAGTCGGCCCGGCGACGAGCTGCTGTTCGAAGAGATGCTGCCCGGCCCGGACCAACTGACGCTGCGCGACCCCACGCACCATGGCGCCGCCGTCGCCGGGCAGCTGCTGCTCCGGATCTCCCGCACCAGGGACCCCGTGGCGCTCGCGGCACTGGCCGCAGCCGCCCTCACCCAAGGCGTTCCCGCACCGTCCTCCGCACGGGGGACGGCGGCCGGGACGGTCTCCACCCATCCACACGAAAGGAGAGAGGTTCCATGCCCACCGACGAACTGATCAAGATTGCGGACCTCGACGAACTGATCGACCAGCTCGACGAGCGCATCACCAGCACCGACCTGCCCACCACCGCCGACCAGGCGGTCACGGCCGTCGGGGCCTGCAGTGGCCTGTGCACCGTTCTGATCTGCAGCGTCATCGGCGTCTGCTGATCGAACCGAGCCGCCCGGGCACGGTTCCCGGGCGGCTCACCCAAGCCCCCGCCCCGTACGGGCCCGTCACACCGACAGAAGAGCCGATGTCGCCCAGCGCCCAGCACGCCCCCGCCTCCGACCTCGATCCCTTCGCCCTCGCCGTGGAGCTGCTCGACGGATACCGCGCCGGGCCGCAGGCCACCGCCGACCCCGGCGTCCCCGTGCTCGCCCACATCGTCGCCGCGACCGGCTCGCCCCGGGCGACCGCCAGCGCACGGCGTGCCGTCGCCCAGTGGGTCCGGACGATCGGGCACGGTTCACCGCGCCACGGACTCCACGACGGCCTGGCCGGCACCCTCGTCGGACTGGACCACGCAGCCCTCCTGCACCCGCCGCTGCAACGCGTCGCCGACGGCCTCCGCGACCGGCTCGTGGACGCCGCCGAACGCCGCCCGTGGCGCACCGAGTCCGTCACCTTCTCCGACTACGACCTCATCACCGGCCCCGCCGGCACCCTCCTCGCACTGTCCGCGGGCACCTCCGACACCGCGCCCCTGCTGCCGTTCGCCCAGCACCTCGCGGCGCTCTGCGACGACGCCGACCTGCCGCGACTGCGCACCGTGTACGCGGACCACCCCACGCTGTCCTGGCTCCACGGCCGGATCAACACCGGCATGGGCCACGGGGTGGCCGGGGTCGCGACCGCGCTGACCGCCGCCGTACGACGCCTGGGCCCCGAACCCCACCTCACCGGCGCCCTCCACCACACCGTTCACTGGCTGACCCGCCAGTCCTTCGACGACGACCGGGGCATCCGCAGTTGGGACGGCGCAGGGCTGGAAGGCCGACCGCAGACCGGCGCCCGCCCCCGCCAGGCGTGGTGCTACGGGAACCCCGGGGTCGCCTGGGCCGTGTGGGACGGCGCCCGCACCCTCGACGACCAGGAGACCGCCGAGTGGGCGCTGGACGCCTTCACCACCGTCGCCGAGGGCTTCGACGAGGAGTTCCACCTCTTCGGGGAGGAGCCGACGGACCTCCTCGGGCTCTGCCACGGCGCGGCGGGCGTCCTCGCCGTCACCGACGCCTTCGCCCGGCACGCGCGTCTGCCCGTCGCCGTACTGCTGCGCACCCGGCTCCTGCACCACCTGGAGCGGCGCCTGTCGGACCCGGCCGCTTCGGCGGAGCTGCACCCGGGGCTGTTGGGCGGCGCCACGGGCGTACTGAGCGCCCTGCTCACCGCCGCCCACGACGGCGACCGCAGCTGGCTGCCCTGCCTCGGGCTGAGATAGGGCCCGCCCGACGAAAGGACGTCACTCCCCGGCGAGTTGGAAGTGCCACACGACCACCCCGGGCACACCCGCCGACGCCGCCCCGGCAGCGTCGGGCACCAGCGCGGCGAGGGACCACGGCCACAGCTCCCACGGCCCGCTCGCCACCGCCGCACCGAGATCGCCCGGTGCCTCGGGGCTTACGGGACGGGTCGCGACCGGGCGGGGCTCCTCGCAGCGCCGCACGGCGAACCCCGCGGCGAGCGCGGCCCGTACGTAGTCCCCGATCCGGTGGACGTGACTCTCCAACCGACCCGGCCGGCCGTCCCCGTCCCGCACGGCCGGCACCGCGCCGCGCGCCACCTGCTCGGGGTGGACGTCCGAGGTCACCAGGTGCCCGCCGGGACGCAGCACCCGGGCGAACTCCGCCATGACCGGACCCAGATCGGGCACGTGGGTGAGCGCCAGCGCACAGACCACCAGGTCCACCGAGGCATCGGCGACCGGGAGCCGGTGCAGGTCGCCGGGGCGGAACTCACCGCCGGGGAAGCGCTCGCGGGCCCGGGCGAGCATCTCGGGGGAGCCGTCCACGCCGATGACCGCGTGCCCCCGGTCGGCGAGGAGGGCGCAGACGCGGCCGGTGCCGCAGGCGGCGTCCAGCGCGGTGCCGGCCGGCAGGCCGTCGAGGACGTCCCTGAGCGCGGGACCGTCCGTGTCGAAGGCGGAGTTGGGCAAGTCGTACGTCCCCGACCAGATCCGGTACCCCGCGCCGGCGTCCAGCCGGTCGACCTCCACGCCGGCATGCGCCAGCCGCTCGTCGTCGAGCAGCCTGCGCACCTCGGCGATCCTGGCCTCGGCGAACGCACGGTCGTACTCCCCGGTGAAGGTGCGCAGCAGCGCGAGCCCTTCGAGGCCCAACAGATAGGCGAGCGGGTTCTCATGGGTCATCGCCGCAACGCTAACGGCGCCCGTGCGCGGGCCGCCAACGCATTTGTCACCGCCGCCGGCCGCCGCACGGCCTCGGTGGCGGATGAACCGCCAGCGCGCCGGGTGCGTGCTTCGTGTACCCGGATGTGCGGACCCGTCGGCGCCTTCGGGCGTCCGCTGTGGTCCAAGTGAAAGGACGTGACGACGATGCGCAGACTGCTCGCCGCTGCCCAAGTCGTGTTGCTGACCGCTTCGGTGGCGGCCTGCGCCGGTGCCGACGGCACGTCGGGGGCGCCCGCATCGGGGGCGAAGGCCCAGCCCGCCGCGGGGCAGCGGAGTTCACCGGCCGCCACCGAGCCGGGGACCTCGCTGATCGCCCGACTCGACGGCGGGCGGGGGGCGAGCGTCGTCGCACTGCTCAAGATCAGCGGCGACCGGGTCACCTTCTCGCTGACCTGGAGCGGGACGGGCCCGCCGCGGTCCGCCGGCGTACGGGCGGGCGGCGACCAGGCCGTGGCGGAGCTGTTCGGCAACGGCCTGCCCGCAGGAGCGCGGTCCGCCGCCGGACGCATCACCGTCACCGATCCGGCGCAGGCCGAGCGGCTTCGGACCCGGCCCGGGGAGTTCACCGTGGACCTGGGCCCCGGGGGCCGGGCGGGGGAGGGAGCCGCGTCCGGTGGCGTGCTGCGCGGCCCGCTCACCGAGTCCAGCCAGCCCGTCGACCCGCTCGGCGTCATCCCGGACGGTGCGCTGCGGGCGCTCGCCGACGGACGCCAGGAGTCCGGCGGCGAAGGGGCCCGTACCCAGGGGGACGAGGACGCGCACACCACGGTCTCCCTCAACCCCGGCAAGGGCGTCCTCACCTACTCCCTGGCCTGGGTGAACCTCGAACCGCCCACCGCCGCCCAGGTCCACCGGGGGGCGCTGGGACAGAACGGCGAGGTCGCCGTCCCGCTCTTCACCACGCCGCTGCCGCGCACCCTGATCGCCGTCTCGGGCGCCGCCGAGGTGACCGACCCGGCCACCCTGCGGGACCTCGCCTCCGCGCCCGGCGGCTTCTACGTCACGCTCAACACGGCGGACTTCCCGCGGGGCGCGGTCCGCGGCCAGGTCTTCCGCTGACCCCCACTCGGGCGGGGCGCGGACGAGGGGCGGGGCGGTCTCCCCGGTGAGAGACCGCCCCGCCCCTCGCGTCCGGCCCGAGGTCACCTGGCGAGCTTGCCGTCCGCCCGGACCGCGAACCAGGTGCCGCCCACGCCCTGCCCGCTGGTGTCACCAGGCGCCTTGTCGCCGGTGAACCAGTACAGGGGCCAGCAGTCGATGGTCAGCTGACGGGTGCCGTCGGGGCGCTCGTACTCGATGACCTGCTTCGGGTCGATGCCCTGGACGCCCTTCAGAGCCGCCTTGTCGAGCATCTTCGCCGGCTTCCACTTCTCCAGGCACGGGCCGGTGCAGTTGGACTTCATCGGCCAGTCCGTGTCCTTGGTGAAGCGGTACAGCGTACGGCCCTTGGCGTCCCGCACGATCGGGCCCAGCTCGGCGTCCTTTCGGACCGACAGCGGAGCAAGGGCGGCCCCCGCCTGCTCGCCCGTCCCCGAACCCGTCCCTTCGCCCGATCCGCCGCCCGTGGTCGCGCCTGCCGCCGCGCCCGTCGCCTTGTTGCCGTCGGGGGCGGCGGCGAACCAGGTGCCGCCCACGCCCTGTCCGTTGGTCTGCCGCGGCTGGGTGTCCTTGGCGAAGCGGTACAGCGGCCACCCCTTCAAGGTGAGCTGCTGGGTGCCGTCGGAGCGGGTGACCCTGCCGAGGAGCTTGGCGTCCATGCCCTCGGCCGCCGCCGCGTCCGCGGCCAGCACCGGCGGCCACGCCTTCGCGCAGTCGCCGTCACACGTCGACTTGGACGGCGAGGCGGTGTCGTCGTCGAAGCGGTAGAGGGTGAAGCCGGCGCTGTCGGTCACCACGGGGCCGAGCGGTCCGCTCTTCCAGATGCTCAGCTTCCCGGCCGTCGCCGGTCGCACCCCGGCGGCCTGCCCCTGGGCGGCGACCGGGGTCTGGGCGACCGAGTCCGCCTTCTTGTCGCCGCCGTCCTCGCCGCCGCAAGCGGTGAGCAGCAGCGCCGCCACCGTACCCGTCGCCGTGACCGTAGCGCTCCGCCAGTTCCACATGACTGCTCCTCAGTTCCTTCTCGGTGTCTTCCGCGTGCGCCGCGCCACGTTCGTCGGGTGTACGCAGTCGGGATGCCGTGGGCATGCCGGGCGCCGGGCATTCCGTGTGCGGGACGCGATTCTTGCGATGGCTACTTCTCGGTTCTTCAGGGACCGTCCCGGGGCCGGGGAGGAGGCCGCCGGCCGCCGGGACGGAGTTCACTGTCCGGCCTTGTCGTGCCGTTCCCTGCTCGGTCTCGCCATCAACACGACCCGGGGCGCCGGGCGGTTCAGCTTTTCTGAAGGAATTCCAGAAGAGTTTTCCGGCGGTGTTCCACGGCGTGCTCGCGGCCCATTTCGGCATGCCGGAATGCGCCCGCGGCAAAAGGAACACCGGGGCGATTCCGTGCATGCGTGAAAGAGGGCCCTACTGGCGGTGCACCGGTGTCAGATCCGACCGCCGGCCACGGCCAGGGGAGAGGGCACCGTCACCCGGAGCCCCAGCACCCCGAGGTCCACCGTGCCCTCGGGCTCGGCGTACCAGCGCCAGTGCGCGCCCGGCACGTCTCCGACGGTGAGCACCGTCCAGCCGCCGCGCGGAGCGGCCAACTCGGCCAAGGATCGCGCCTCTTCGCCGTCCGGAGGCCGCAGCACCAGCAGGAAGCCGGCGACCTCGGCCCCGCCCGCCGCCGAGCGGACCAGCCCGAGCCCCAGGCCCTCCGCGGCGTCGAACACCGCTGCCGGCGCCCGGTCCCGCACCTCCGCGATCGAGCGGACGCGGACCACGCCGTGCAGCCCGGGCAGGGCGCTCGCATCGGGGTCCACCGCCACCACGACCGTGTTCTGCCATGGCAGTTCCAGCAGGCCGTGGGCGAGCGCGGCCACCGTGTCACGGGCCACCCGAAGATCGCCCCGTACGCTCAGGGCACCGTTGATCTGGCCGAGGCCCACCATCACCTGGGCGCCGTCCGGGTCGACGCCGACGCGGGCGAGGTGCGGCAGGGTGAGCTGCGCCGCCCGGGACCCGGCGCCCCCCTCGTCGGTCTGCTCGGCAGCCGCTCCGAGGAAGGTCCGCTCCCCGAGTCCGCCGTCTCCCTTGGCGGCGCCGTCGTACGCGAGCGCCGACGGCAGGCCATCGCGCCGCCAGTCGTGGGGCGCGACCTCCGTCCAGGGCGCCGGCGCCCGCCCTGCTCCCGACACCGTCGCCGTCAGCCCCGACGATGCGGCGAGCACCGTGTAGATCCGCGTCGGCGACTCCTGGCTGCCGGTGCGGACCAACTCGTCCAGGGCGCTGCGGATCACCACCGGGGTACGGGTGTCGGCGGCGAGCCTGCGGGCGAGCGCGGCCCGCCGGCGGCGCAGCAGTGCGAGCGCCAGCGGACGCGGCAGCCGCGGGCGCAGCACCCGGGCGACGGCGGCGGTCCCGCGGCCGAACGCCCGTAGGCCCCGGGCCAGCTTGCGTCGGGCGATGACGGCCACGGTCAGGGCGACGACCCCGGCGATGCCGCCGAACAGCAGCGGCAGGGGCACCTGGTCGTCGAGCTTCTCCAGGGGGTTGCCGGACCGGCCGGGGTTGGTCAGCGGGGCCGCGGCGCCGTTCGGGGACTGGGCGTCGCTCCCCGACTGCTGCTGCCCGCCCTGCTGGCCCGCTTCGTCGGGCAGCGCTCCGACCCGCACGTCCGCACCCTCCGCGTCGACGGGCAGACGCAGTGCGAAGCCGGGGACCACCTGCTCGGCGCTGACGAAGACCTCGCCGCCCGGCAGCTGACGTCCGGTGTTGAGCACCAGGATCTCCTGGAAGCGGTCCGGGTCGCCGAGGGTGCGGCCCGCGATGTCGGCGAGGCCGTCGACCCGACCGCCGTTCTCCTCCGGCGACTTGACCACGTAGAACTTGGTGAGGTCGTTGGCCCGAGCGAGGGTGTCGACCCGGGCCGGGAGACCGCCGGTCGCCGACGCGTACGCCGGGCCCGGCAGCAGGAGCACCGTGCACAGCATCAGACCCGACACCACCGCCGGGCCCGCCGTCCGTCGCCGGCCGCGCTGCCGACGGCGGTGTCGCCGCTGCGCCGTGCCCTGACCGGTTGCACTCATGGGGGCGTCTCGCATCTTTCCCGTCTCCTCCTCCGCCAGGTACCGACGCACGCCGCCGGCGCGCGTCGCGGTCCACACGCGCGGCGCCCGCGGTTCGGTTCAACGGGCACGGGCCACAGGCCGTACGACAGCTCTGAGGCGGGCCGCTGAACCGCTCGACGGCCCCGGTACGTGCCTGGCTCGGTGAGCGGACCAGGAGCCAGGAGGCCGACAGATGGCGCGACGACACACCACGGGATGGGAGATCCTGGGGTTCGGCGAGGACCCCACCCCCGGGAGCCCCGAGGACATCCGCACCCTCTCCGGCACGTACCGGGAACTGGGCGACAAGGCCGGTGAGGCGTTCAACCTGCTCAGCGGGGACGGACGTATCCGCAACGGCAAGGGCCAGGCGATGGACGCCCTGCGGGAGCGGATCAAGGAAGTCCCGCGGATGCTGGAGTCCACCCGCAACTCCTTCCAGCGGGCCGCCGACGCGTACAACGCGTACGCGGGCGACCTGGAGCAGGCCCAGGACACCCTCGACCGGGCCATCGACGTCGGACTCGCCAACGAGGCGGCGGCGAAGACGGAGGTGCCGACCCCGGCCGCCGACGCCACGCCCGAGCAACTCGCGGCGAACGACGCCGAGAAGGGCCGGGTCGAGCAGGCCCAGCAGGAGATGAACCGGGCCGTCGCGCTCGGCAAGGACGCGCGCAACCTGCGCGAGGACGCCTCCCGGCGGACCTCCGTCACGCTCAGGGACGCCGCCGACGCCGCGATCGAGGAGCGCAGCGACCTCAAGAAGATCGGCGACTTCCTCGCGGACAACCCGATCCTGGAGATCATCGCCGGGATCATCATCGGCATCGTCTCGATCTTCGTGCCGGTGGTGGGGCTGCTCCTGGGGGCCGCGCTCCTGGCGTTCTCGGTGATCCGCATGGTCACCCAGGGCAAGATCGACGTGGGCGAACTGCTCATCGGCATCCTCACCCTGATCCCCGGCGGGGTGCTGCTCGGCGCCCTGGGGAAGGTTGGTGCCGGCTTCGCCAAGCTGGCGAAACTGGTGCCGCTGCTGTCCAAGATCGGCAAGGGCACGGGGACGATCTCGGCCGCCATCGGCAAGATCCTCACCGGCTCGACGGCCTTCCGGAAGTTCTTCGGGCCGCTCGGCAAGGGCATCGCCGGACTGAAGCTGAACCCGGCCGCGGCCCTCGCGGGGAAGGTCGTCATCGACGCCGGTACGGAGTTCGCCCTGGGGTTCGCCGCCGCGGGCATCACCGCCCTGGCCGAGAAGAAGGGCTTCGACGCCAAGGCGGCGGCGATCGGCGGTGCCATCGGGGCCGCGGTGGGCGGGGGCCTCGGTGCCTTCGGCGGCACGGCCTTCGCCAACAACATCAAGAACGCGTTCACGGTGAAGGGGAAGTTCAAGAGCAACATCGACAAGGCGTTCTCGACGCAGAGCTTCGGGGTCGGCCCCGACGGGAAGTTCGCCTTCGGGAACCTCCTCTTCGTGGACGGCGTCGGCTTCCCGCAGAAGACCGGTTTCCACGGCCTCAACGGCAAGACCTCCACGGACGCCGAGACCGGCGCGGTCTCCACCACCATCACCACGCCCGAGGGGCTGAAGACCGAGACGAAGACCGACCCGGGAGCCCAGAAGCCGCCCAAGGACAAGCCGGCGCCGGCGCCGGTGATCAGCGCGAAGACCGAGACCCCCGACGGCTTCACCTCCGAGACGACCGGAGGCACCAACACGATCGAGTCCCCGGACGGGGACAAGGTCATCTCCGACGGCACCACCACGACCGTGGAGACACCGGTCAAGGGCGGCTCGTCGCTGAGCACGACCCTGACCCCGGACGGCTTCACGACCTCGGGGCCCTTCGGCGAGATCTCCCAGGGGCCGGACGGCACGACCATCGCCGGACCGCGCCCCGCGCCCCCGGACGCCCCGCAGACCGGCGCCGCACAGGCCGACCCACCGCAGGTCAACCTGGCGGGGAACGGCAACCCCGGCGGCAACAACGCGGGGGCGCCGAACGTGAACAACCCCGACGGCGTCGACATCAACGACCCGGACGTGATCCTGCCCGCCCCCCTCGCTCCGAACGCCGACGACCCCCAGGTCGGGAACGCCGGCCAGACCAACCTGCCCCAGGGGAACGCACCCGTCCCGAACGCCCAGGCACCCGACGTCCCCGACGTGAACCTGCCGCAGAACGACGGCGAGGGCGCGCCGGCCCAGCCCCCGGCGCCCGCCCCGCCCAAGTTCGTCCTCAACGACAACGGCATCGGCACCGCGGACGGCATCATCACCGTCGGGAACAACGGCCAGTTCACCACGGTGAACACCGACACCGCCGCCATCAACAACCAGAACAACACCTTCTCCGTCTTCGGCGTCCCGAACCCGCCGAACACCGCGCCGCCCCTCGCCACCGTGGACGTCGGCACCGGCACCATCTCCACGGACCTGGGCGGCAACCACACCCTGACGGGGAACACCAACGCGCCCTCCACGGTGACCGTGGACAACAACGCCGTGGGCATCGACGCGCTCGGCAAGGTCACCTTCACCAACGCCGACAACGGCCAGGTTGTCACCCTGCCGCCACCGGGCAGCACCAACCCGGTCACGGTGCAGGACGGCACCGCGTCCGCCGCGATCCACCTGGACGGCACCGCCACCGTCAACGACACCGCCAACCCGGTCGTCACCACCTTGAACGGCGACGGCTTCACCGTGGACACCGGCGGTGCGAACGGGAGCACCGTCCAGTTCAACGGCGCCGCCGGCACCCTGGACATCACCCCCGGCAGCGGCCCCAGGGTGACCGTCGACCCGGCCGGCAACGTCGCCGTGGGCGACGCCACCGGCACCGGCCCCGGCACGGGCACCCTGGGCGGCCCGAACGGCGCCGTCGCCTTCGCCCCCCAGGGCCACACCCTCTCCACCCCGGGACCGGGCGGCTCGTCCTTCACCGTCAAGCCCGACGGCTCCTTCGACAGCGGCGGCATCAAGAAGTCGGCGGACGGCTTCATCGAGACGGACTCCACCAAGATCGCACCGCCGGGCCCGGACGGGACCGTGATCAAAGCCAACGGCCAGGACGTGACCGTGGGCAACGACGGCGTCCTCACCGTCCAGGGCGACCAGGACGGCCAGGTCGTGACCGTGCCCCACGGCGAGCAGCCCACCGCCGGACAGCCCGTGGTGCTCGGTGACGCGACGATCAGCCTGGACGGCGCCGGCGGACCCGTCATCACGGTGAACGCCGGCCAGGGCACCGTACTGACCATGGACAACGGCGTCACCACGGTCACCTCCGGCCCCTTCACCACCGTCCACGGAACCAACGGCCTGACCACCGCGCTCCCCGGCGCTCCGGGCCCCGGCGGCACCGTCACGACCACGCCCGACGGCACCACCACGGTCAACCAGGGCCCCACCGCCTTGACCACCGGCCCGGACGGGAACACCACCGTCACCAACGACGGCAACCCCACTGTCACCGTCCCGTCCCCCGGCGACGGCGCCCCGGTCACGGTCGCCACCTCCGACGGCAGCGCGTCCACCCTGAGCGGGGACGGCGCGCAGACCTCCGTGAACGGCACCCCCGCGGCGTCCGCCACCGTCGACACCGGCCCCGGGGGCACGACGACCACCAGCCAGGCGCCCGCGGGCAACAACACCACCGTCGTCCAGACCCCGACCCAGACCAGCGCCGCGGACGCCGACGGCGGCTTCACCGTCGACGAGGTCAAGACGATCGACAGCGGCGGGGCCACCCTGTCGACCGGGACGGGCGGGGACGGCACCCCGACCGTCACCATCGGCACCCCCGACGGCGCCGGCGGTCTGACGAACTCCACCGTGACGCCCGGCGGCATCACCACCCCCGACGTCACGATCACCACATCGGGAACGGGCGACGCCCAGATCACCCCCAACCCGACCGGCGGCGGGGCGCCCACCACCTTCGGCGTCGGCAACGACGGCTCGCTCACGGTTGACGCGCCCGGCGGCAACCACGCCGACGTGGGCCCGCTCGGCACCGTGCCCGCCGACGCCGGCGGCGGTACGAAGCCCGGCGACGTGAAGATCACCGACGGGAACGGCGACTCCATCGCCACCGCTGGGAACACCACCACCGTCGCGGGCGGCGGCTTCACCACCACCTTCACCAACGGTGACAACGGCTCGACCGTCAACACCGTCCACGACAAGAGCGGCACCGGCCACACCATCGACCCCAACGGCCAGGTCACCGTGCAGAAGCCGCCCAGCGGCGCGACCATCTCGGCCACCCACACCGGTGGCTCCGTCACCACCCCGCCGAACACCGGCACCTTCGGCTTCCCGACGTATGCCGGCGGCGGCAACACCCTCACCAACGGACCGGACGGACCGACCGTCACCACCCCCGGCACCCACACGACCTTCGACCCGGGCAGCACGGTCACCCACAACACCGGCCCGGCGAACGGGCTCGACGGCGTCGTCACCGTCACCCACGGCCCGGCGACCGGCAGCTTCGCCCCCGGCGGCCTCACCGAGCTGAAGCCCTCCGGCAACCAGGTCGACGGCGCTGTGATCGACACCGCGGGCAAGCCCGTGGGCGACCAGCCGGGCCAGACGTCCATCAGCACCGTGACGGGCGACGGCAAGGGCTCCATCAACGTTCCCGCGTTCGGCGGCGCCGGCAGCATCGGACACAGCGGCTTCTTCGGCGGCGGCACCACCGTGAACACCGGCAACACCACCATCAACAAGACGCCCGACGGATTCGTGGAGAACGCGGGCACGGCGGGCCAGAAGTCCGGCGTCCTCGACGGGCCGAACAACCCGCACAACCCCGCACCCAAGGCCCAGCCCACCTTCACCGTCGGCGGCACCGACAACAACGGGCCGACCGTCGAGATCCCCACCAAGGGCGGGCCGTCGACCGTGCACGGTGACACCTTCGACGTGAAGGGCGCCGGCGGCGGCTCCTTCACGGTCTCCGTCCCGGGCGGCGGCACCGGGGCGGCGAACGACTCCGTCACCGTCACCGACAGCGGCGACCTCTCCGGCCCCGGCGTCGTCCAGCCCGCGCCGGACGCGGCGGGCGCCCCCCTCCCACCGAAGACGATCACGCTCAGCAACGGCGCCGTGGTGACCGCGGGCTCCCCGCCCACCTTCACCCCGCCCGGCATCGGCACCGGCACCCTCGCCTTCAACACCAACAACGGGACGGCGACCACCGCCGACGCCGCCAACGGGATCACGATCACCCAGAACCCGAACGGGACGGCCGACTTCCAGAACACCAACGGCGGCCAGAACGCCACCTTCACCATCAGCAACAGCGGTGTCAGTGGCTCCGTCACCACCACCGGCGACAACGGGGGCAGCTTCACCGTCAGCGCCGGCGACAGCGGCGCGGTGAAGGTCACCGACGGCGCCGGGAAGTCCGTGGAGCTGGACCCGGGCGGCTCCTTCCACGAGCAGCACTCGCCCTCCCACGACTACGACGCCAACGTGGGAGCGCCGAAGGCGGTGAACGAGTACCAGGACTACGGGTACGAGGCCGCCACCAACGTCATCAAGGGCACGATCAGCAACCTCGTGACCGCCTGGTACCAAATCAACGAGCTGGGCGTGGACCGCCAGACCGCCCTGGAGAACGCGGGAGTGAAGATCGGCAACGGCCTCGCCAACGGTCTGGCCAACAAGAAGCTGGAGAACCAGTACGGCTTCAAGACCAACGGCCTGGAGACCGGGTTCGCCGCCATCCCGACCAAGACCATCGTCAACCTCAACAACAACCAGGACATGGGGAACCTCAACCCGATCCCGGACCCGGCCCTGACCCCCGAGCCCTGACGCCGCCGTCCGCGCCGGCGTCCGGGGCGGATGCCCTGAGAAAGCGCTGAACCGCACCGGACACCCACACGTGTTCACAGTGCGCTGCCGCCACCGGGGGCCACCTCGACCCCCGCCCGGGCCGGCGCGCACCCCACCCGGCACCACCTCCCGAAGGACCAGCCATGGCCGACTACATCGTCAACGACGAGAAGCTCAACCAGACCGCGGCGAACACCATGAACCAGTACGACGTCGCGATAGCCCAGCTCCAGGCGATCCAGACCGAGCTGCGCGGCCTGGTCTCCGACGGCTACAACACCCCGGCGGCCAAGACCGACTTCGTCGACTTCTGCGAGCAGTTCTTCAAGGGGTACGACTCGGTCGTCCAGGGCCTCCAGGGCGTCTCCAAGTACGTCAAGGGAGTCGGCGACGGCTTCGCCCAGCTCGACCGCGACCTCGGCGCCAGCCTCCGCGGCTGAGCCTTTGACGCCCGGGGGGGCGGACCGTCCCGGCCCTTGCCGCCACCGCCCCGGACCCGGATCCGTACCGCCCACGCGAGCGTGAGGAGCGCCATGCGGCTGACCGTCACCGCGGTCGACCCCGAAGAGGGACAGAGCGCGGACTTCCTGATCGAGACCGACCCCGCGGTGCCGGCCGGCGACCTCGCCGCGGAGATCGCCCACCAACTGCACGGCCGACCGTCGCCGGTGCGCCCCGTGCTGTACCGCGGCAGCGAACCGCTCCCCGGCGACCGGCCCGTCGGCGAGCTGGAGCTGCGGCCCGGAGGGCTGCTCGGCATCGGCGGGCCCCTGCCGCTGCCCGCGGCCGAACCGGACGGCGTGGCCGAACTCAGGGCCGTCGCGGGGACCGGCGCCGGCGCCGTCTTCCGGCTGCCGCCGGGAGAGTACGCGCTGGGGTCCGATCCGCACCACCCGCTGCACCTGACCGCCGAGGGGATACCCGGGACCGCGGCGCACCTCAAGGTCGCCGCCGACGGCACCGCCACCGTGCGCGCCGCGGCCGAGGGCGTACGACTCGACGACGAGCCCGTGCCCGAGTGGACGCCGTTCCCCGTCGGCGGGATCCTCACCGCCGGTCCCGTCCTGCTGGAACTCGCCGAGCCGTCCCGGCCCGACGCGGCCCTCCAGCCCTCCGAGGACGGCACCGGGCTTGACTACAACCGGCCGCCCCGGCTGCTGCCGCCGCCCGTACGGGACAAGTTCCGGCTGCCGATGCCGCCCTCGAAGCCGCCGCGCAACCCGCTCCAACTCGTGATGATCTTCGCGCCGTTGGCGATGGCGCTCGTCGCGGTCGTCGTCTTCGGCAACATCCGCTTCCTCGTCTTCGGCCTGCTCTCCCCGGTGATCGCGATCGCCAGCCAGCTCTCCAACAAGCGGCGCGGCAAGGAGAACTACGAGGACCAGATGCAGGAGTACGAGCAGCGCAGGACCGAACTCGACGCGGACGTCGCCGAAGCCGTCCTCGCCGAACAGCGCGCCCGGCGCGCCGCCTGCCCCGACCCCGCCCTCGTCACCCTGATCGCCACCGGCCCCCGCCAACGGCTGTGGGAACGGCGCTGGCGGGACAACGACTTCCTGCTGTTGCGCCTCGGCGTGGCGGACCGGCCGGCGTACGTGGAGCTGGAGGACCCCGCCGAGGCCGAGCACCGCCGGATGCTGACCCGTACCACCCACGCCGTCCCGGTGTCCGTGTCCCTGCGCGCCGCGGGGGTCATCGGGGTCGCGGGGGGCATGGCGGCCGACCCTCTGGTGCGCTGGCTCGTGGGTCAGAGCGCCGTTCTGCACAGCCCCTCCGACCTGCGGATCTGCGTGCTGTCGGGAAACCGTGACCGGGTCGGGGACGCCGAGCGCTGGTCCTGGCTGCACTGGCTGCCGCACACCGCCCCGATCGGCGAGGACACCTACAGCCTGGCCGGCCCGACCGCAGAGTCAGTGGGGCGCCGGATCGCCGAACTGGCCGCCGTCGTCGCCGCCCGGCAGACGGCCGGCGACCGGGCGCCGCGCGGCGGTGCCGTCGGCGAACCCGACATCCTCGTGGTGCTCGACGGGGCCCGGAGGCTGCGCTCGCTGCCCGGGGTGATCCCGCTGCTGCGCGAGGGCCCCGCCCACGGCGTGTACGCGCTGTGCATCGACGACGAAGCCCGGATGCTGCCCGAGGAGTGCCAGGCCGTCGCCGTGGCCACCACCCGGGGGCTGCGGGTCGAGCAGGCCGCCGCCGACCCGGTCGCCGGCGTGCTGACGGACGCCCCCGACCGCGGCTGGGCCGTCGGCGTCGCCCGGGCGCTCGCCCCCGTGCGCGACGTCGGCGACGATGCGGAGGAGAGCCTGCTGCCGACCTCCGCCCGACTGCTGGACGTCCTCGGCCTGGAGCCGCCGACGGCGGAAGCGGTCGCCGCGGGCTGGGCCCTGGGCGGACGCTGCACCCGGGCCGTGCTCGGCGAGGGCGTCGACGGCCCCTTCGCGGTCGACCTCGCAGCGGACGGCCCGCATGCGCTGATCGCCGGGACCACCGGCTCCGGGAAGTCCGAACTCCTCCAGACCCTGGTGGCCTCCCTCGCCGTCGCCAACCGGCCCGACGAGCTGAACTTCGTCCTCGTCGACTACAAGGGCGGCAGCGCCTTCGCCGAGTGCGAACTGCTGCCGCACACCGTCGGCATGGTCACCGACCTCGACACGCACCTGGTGGAGCGCGCCCTGGTCTCCCTCGGCGCGGAGCTGAAGCGGCGCGAGCGGATCCTCGCCGACGCCGGCGCCAAGGACATCGACGACTTCCTGGCGAAGCGGGCAACCAGCGTCGCCGGGCTCGACCCGCTGCCCCGACTGGTGCTCGTCATCGACGAGTTCGCCTCGATGGTGCGTGAACTGCCCGACTTCGTTTCCGGGCTCGTCAACATCGCCCAGCGCGGCCGTTCCCTCGGCATCCACCTGATCCTCGCCACCCAGCGGCCCTCCGGCGCCGTCACCTCCGACATCCGCGCCAACACCAACCTGCGGATCGCGCTGCGCACCACCGACGTCGGCGAGAGCCGCGACATCATCGACGGCCCCGACGCGGGCGAACTCTCGCCCCGCACCCCCGGCCGTGCCTACGCGCGCCTCGGCCACGCGGCGCTGCTGCCCTTCCAGACCGGACGCATCGGCGGCCGGCGCGCCCAACAGGTGGCGGCGTCCACCGAACGACCCGCGCCCCGGCTCACCGAGGTCCACTGGGAGCTGCTGGGCGATCCGCCGCCGCGCGCGACGACGCGTGAGCCGACCGCCGTACAGCCCGTCACCGACCTCGCGGTGCTGGTCACGGCGGTGCGCGAGGCCGCCGTGCAGACGGGCGCCGCCGCGCCGCGCCGCCCCTGGCTGCCGCCGCTGCCCGAGGTGCTCACCCTGGACGAGATCGCCGCCGCGCTCCCCGCACCGGCCGTGGACGCCGCCGGTGCGGCCGTCGACCTGGGCGCCACCGTGCCCAGCGCCCTCGCCCCCGTCCCGTACGGCCTGATCGACCTGCCCGACGAACAGACCCGCCGCCCCCTGGTCCTCGACCTCGACACCATGGGCCATCTGCACCTCATCGGCTCGCCGCGCGGCGGCAGGTCGCAGGCGCTGCGAAGCCTCGCCGCCGCCATCGCCGACACCCACAGCACCACGGACGTCCACCTGTACGGGCTGGACTGCGGCAACGGCGCCCTCACGGTGCTGACCCGGCTGCCGCACTGCGGCGCCGTCGTGGACCGCACCCAGATCGAACGGGTGGGCCGGCTGCTGGACCGGCTCGTCAAGGAGACCGCCCGGCGCCGCGTCCTGCTCGGCCGCGCCGGCGCCTCCGACCTGACCGAGCTGCGCCGCCATCTGCCCGAGGACGAACGCCCACCGCACGTCGTCGTGTTGATCGACCGGTTCGAGGCGTTCGAGCGGGACTTCGGCAGCTACGACCAGGGCAGCGTGATGGACGCGCTGGTGGCCCTGTTGCGCGAGGGCGCCAGCGCCGGCGTCCACGTGGTGGTGACCGGCGACCGGGTGCTGACCCAGGGCCGGTTCGCCTCCAGCACCGAGGACAAGCTGGTCACCCGGTTCAACGAACGCAACGACTACTCGATGGCCGGACTGAGCCCGCGCACCGTCCCCGAGGACCTGCCGCCCGGTCGCGCCGTCGAGGTGCGCACCGGCCGCAGCGCCCAGATCGCGCTCATCGCCGCGGACGCCTCCGGCGCGGCCCAGGCCCAGGCGCTGACCGCGCTCGCCGACCGGGTGCGCGAACGCGACGAGCACGTGCCCGCCGACCACCGACCCTTCCGCGTCGACGTGCTGCCGGACGAGTTGAGCTTCGCCGAGGCGTGGCAGCGCCGACCGCACGGAACGTCCCCGCTGTGGGCGATGGTCGGCGTCGGCGGCGACGAGCTGTCCGCGATCGGCACGGACCTGTCCCGGGTACCGTCCTTCCTGGTCGTCGGGCCGCCGAGGTCCGGCCGCAGCACGGTCGCCCGCACCCTCGCCCACTCGCTGCTCGCCCAGGGCACCAAGATCGTGGTGGTCGCGCCGCTCGCCTCGCCGCTGCGCGACCTGGCCGGCGTGGACGGGGTGGTCGAGGTGTTCACGGACGTGGACCTGACCGTCGCGGACTTCCGCCGGGCGCTCGGCAGGGTGGACAGCCCGGCCGGTGCGGTGGTCGTCGACGACGGGGAACTGCTGATGAACTCCGAGATCGACGGCGACCTCGCCGCCCTGGCGCGCGGCAGCGCCGGCGACGGCTGGGGCCTGGTCGTGGCCGGCAACAACGAGGCGCTGCTGAGCGCGCTGCCCGGCTGGCAGGCCACGATGCGGCGCAACCGGTGCGGCGCACTGCTCGCCCCGCGCTCGATCACGGACGGCGAGATCGTGGGGCTACGGGTGCCGCACGGCATCCTGGGCGCGGACAGCGAGCCGGGCCGGGCCCACGTGCACCTCGGTGACGGCCGCTACCAGACCGTCCGGGTGCCCCGTCCCGCCCCGATGGCGGAGAACCACGGCGCGGCGCTCACCGCCTGACACCGCGCCGGCACGACGAAGGGCCCGGACCGCTGCTCCTCGGTCCGGGCCCTTCGGCGCGCCCGATCGCTCAGCCGCCGACCGCCGAGGGCTCGCCCTGCGCGGCGTACTCGAAGGTGAACGTGCCGGTGATCGCGTCGAAGACGTCGTACAACTGCTCGGCCAGCGGCAGGTTGGGGCTGTGGCAGGTGATGACCAGCACCCGGCGCGAGCCGGGCACCGGCACCACGGTGTGCATCACCAGCATCTTGTACGACACCCCGTGGGCGAGGTCGCCCCGCTCCACGCCCGTCAGCCGTCCGACCCGCCCGACGCCCGGCAACTCCACCGTGGTGAACCGGCGTTCGACGCCGCTGTGCGTGCGGCGGCCCCCGGTCGCGGAGAACTGGCGGGCCAGGTCCCGGGCGGAGAAGCTCTCGCCCTGCGGCTGCGTCAGGCTGAAGATCATCACGCCGGCCATCAACAGGCCGTCCTCGTACATCGTCGTGGTGCCCGCGGCGTACAGGGCGCCGTGCCGGCGGGCCGTGGCCAGGATGCGCCGGGCGTCGCGGAAGGTGGCGTTGATCAGGTCGCGCTCGGTCTTCCTCGGGGCGTTGCGCAGCATCTCGGCGCGGACCGGCGCGAGGGCGTCCCCGTCGAGGTCGTAGGAGGTCCAGGTCTCCGGCACCGCGATGCCGAACGAGTCCGGTGCGCGGTCGGGGTCGACCGGTCGTGCGTCCGTGCCGCCCTGAGGTCGGGCCCGCCCGTCCCGCCCGTCGCCGGGTCCGGTGGAGTCGTCCGTGCTCACTTCCCCGTCCCTCCGTCGCCGTCGTCCTTGAGCGCGGACGCCATCTCCTTGTCGGCGTCGGCGAAGCCCTTCACGATCGCTTCGCACCCCTCCCGCAGCGCCTTGCACTCCCGCTTGAGCTGGAAGCGCCCGTCGTTCCAGCGCTCGTCGAACTCCCGGCCGGCGGCGGCCAGCGGGGGGCCGACGGCGACCGCGTCGAAACCGGAGGCCCGGGTCTCGATCAGCTCCATCACCCGGGCCAGGAGAGCGCCCATGCTCTCCACTTCCGCACCGGGCATGTCGATCTCGGCCATCTGCCCTCCCGTCACCGGCTCGACGGGACGCTCCCGTCGTGCCCGACACACGGCTCAGCCGGATGAAAGGTTCAACCACAAGTTGTTGAACAGCCGAACAGAAGGTGAAACGCTTACTGAGTGGCGATTCAACTACGAGCGGCAAAACGGAAGTTGACGAGGAACGTGACCGTGCTCGCGCTGGCCGTCGGAGTCCTCGTCGCCGCGATCGTCGCCAACCGCCCGGCCGGTGCCGACGACGCGCCGCCCGACAGCGCCTACGTCTCCCTGGCCGACGTCCCCGCGCCCCCGGCCGCGCCGCCCCCCGGCCCCGACGCCTCCACCGGCACGTACGCCGTGGAGTGCGGACGCAACGAACGCGGCCACTACAACACGGACAACGTCGTCACCTCGCCCGGCCTGGTGGGCGGCGCCCACCACACCCACGACTACGTGGGCAACACCACCACCAACGCCCTGTCCACCGACGCCAGCCTCGCCGCCGCCCCCACCACCTGCCGCGGCGGCGACCGCTCGGCGTACTTCTGGCCCGTGCTGCGCCGGCTGGACCGCGCAGGCTCGGACGCGAAGGCCCACGGCGGCGGCAAGCACGGCAACACCGGCGAGATCGTCGTCCCCTCCGCAGTGCGCATCGTCTACCACGGCAGTCCGGTCAGCGAGGTCGTGCCCCAGCCCGCCGGGCTGCGGACCATCACCGGCGACCCGGTGGCGGCCACCACCACCGACGAACACGTCCGGGCCCAGTGGGGCTGCTCCAACGCCCCCGGCCGCACCACCACCAAGTACCCCCGCTGCCCGTCCGGCAGCGGTCTGACGCGCACCTTCACCTTCCCCAACTGCTGGAACGGGCTCCAGTCCGACAGTGACGGACACCGTGCGCACATCATCTTCCCCGCCGGGAACGGCGCCTGCCCCACCGGCACCTTCCCGGTGCCCCAGCTGCGCATCACCCTCACGTACGACCTCCCCGACGGGGTGGCCTTCGCGGTGGACTCCTTCCCCGAGCAGCGGCGCGACCCGATGACCGACCACGCCATGTCCGTCAACGCCATGACGGACCGGCAGCGCGCCGAGGTCGCCGACTGCCTCAACGAGGGCCGCACCTGCCGGGCTGCCCGCTCCTGACCGCCCCCGGTGAACCGTCTCGACCCCGCACCCGTGTTGAAGGCATCGGACCTGCGGAGGACGGAGTGAGTGGATGGCGGCACTGTGGTCGCGCACTCGGCAGAAGTCGAGCGACGAGGTACTTGTCCGGGCACTGTACGAGGAACACGGCAGAGCCCTGCTCGCGTACGCGCAGAGGCTGACGGGAGACCGCAGCGCCGCGGAGGACGTGGTCCAGGAGACGCTCATCCGCGCCTGGCGGCACCAGGACGTGCTCACCAACGGCAAGGGCTCCGTCCGCGGTTGGCTGCTCACCGTGGCCCGCAACATCATCACGGACCGCAGCCGGGCGCGGGCCGCGCGCCCCACCGAGGTCGCCGAGTCGCCGACGAACGGTCCCGTGGCGCACGACCACGCCGAGGCGGTGGTCGACTCCATGGTGGTGATGGAGGCCCTGGACAAGCTGTCCCCGGACCACCGGGACGTGCTGGTGGAGATCTACTTCCAGGGACGGACGGTCACCGAGGCGGCGAAGGTCCTCGGAATTCCCGCCGGGACGGTCAAATCCCGGTCACACTATGCGCTGAAGGCGTTAAGAGAGCAGTACGCGGAGAAACCCGGAACTGGCCGGCTGGTCGTGTTGAAGGAGGCGGTGGCATGAGCATCCAGCAGCACGACGGCGAACTGCTCGGCGCCTATGCGCTCGGCGCCCTCGACGAGGAGGAGAAGCGCAGGATCGAAGGCCATGTGGCCGAGTGCGAGGGGTGCCGGGTGGAACTGGAAGCCCTGCGGGACCTGGAGGCGACCCTCGGCGAAGTGCCACCGGAAGCCTTCCTCGACGGGCCGCCGGAGGGCGGTGATCTGATGCTCCAGCGGACCCTGCGCCACGTGCACGCCGAGCGCGCGCGGTCCGAGAAGCGGCGCAGGGTGATGCTGGGGGTGGCCGCGTCCGCCGTCGCGGCGGCCGTGTTGGGAGCGGGCTTCCTCGTCGGGCGCGGCACCGCGGACGAGGGCGAGAGGGTGGCGCTGCCGCCGCGGCCGGCGGTCTCCGCGCCGCCCGTGGTGCCGGACACCAAGTTCGCCTCCGGCACCGACGCCGGTACCGGCGCCCGGATGGCGGTTCGGCTGACCCCGGCCGCCGACTGGGTACGGGTGAACGCGGCCGTGAGCGGCATCCCGGCCGGGGAGCTGTGCCGGCTGGTGGTCGTCGCCAAGGACGGCAAGCGCGAGGTCGCGGGCAGTTGGGTGGTCGGCAGCAAGGAGAAGGGCGCCAACCTCGACGGCTCGGCGGCGGTGGCGGGCAAGGACGTCAAGGAGGTCTTCGTCGAGAACGCCGCCGGAAAGCGGTACGTGACGACCTCTCCGGTGTGACGTCGACACCGGCCCAAGGCGGGCCGTGGTCAGGGGTCCGGGACCCGGGGCGGCGATGCCGGCCCCGGGTCCCGGACGTTTCGGGCCCGTACCCCCGTACGCCTCGTGCCCGCGCCCTCGTTCACCGCGCCGTCGGCACCCGGTCACGACGGCGCCGGCGGACATTCGTCCCTCCGTACGTACATGTTCGGGTGCATTCCGTAGGGTGCCGGCCATGTCGCTCAGAACTCGCCTCTCGCCGCGCATCCGCCGCGCCCCCGGCGCCCGCCGCGCACGGCGCACCCCGTCCCTGCTGCTGGCGACCGCCGCCGTCGTCTCCCTGTCGACCGCGGCGCCCACCTCCGCAGCGCCCGCCACGGCGTCCGCCGACGGCGCGGACGCCGCCCGGGTGGTGCTCTCCACCGACTTCTCCGGCTCCTCCCTGCCGGCCGGCTTCCGCGCCGTGGAGGGCACCTGGAAGGTGAAGGACGGCCGGCTGCACGGCACCTCCGCCGACTCCGGCCAGCAGAGCCGGATCACCTTCGGGGAGCACCTCGACAACTTCCGCATCGAGGTCACCGCGCGCTTCGAGTCCGTCAAGGACCCGGCCCGCTGGGCCGCCCTCGGCCTCGACGTGCCCGCCGACGGCGCCGTGCCCTGGTCCGTCGCCACCGTGCGCAGCAACAGCACCGCCGCCAACGGCCTGGAGTTCGCCGAGCGCACCGCCGCCGGCGCCTGGAACGTCACCGACACCGCCGCCGCGCCCACCGCCGCCGGCACCGGGCGGGACGTCAAGCTCGCCGTCGAGGTCCACGGCACCAAGGCCCGCTGGTTCTTCGACGGCAAGGAAGCCCTGCGCACCACCCGCCTCGCCCGCTCCGAGAAGGGCGTGGAGGCCCTCGTCGTCAACGGCGCCACCGTCTCCTTCGACGACCTCAAGGTCACCGAACTGCCCGGCCGGGGCTATCTGCGCCCCGAAGGCTCCCCGCTGACCGTGATCGCCCACCGCGGCGCGTCGTCCGCGGCCCCCGAGAACACCCTCGTCTCCGACGAGGCCGCCCGTCGCGGCGGCGCCGAGTACGTCGAGAACGACGTCCAGCCGAGCAAGGACGGCGTCCCGTACGTCCTGCACGACACCACCGTGGACCGCACCACCGACGGCACCGGCGCCATCCGCCAACTGACCGCGGCCCAACTGGACCGCCTGGACGCCGGATCCTGGTTCGCCCCCGCCTACGCCGGAGCGCGGGTCCCCACCCTCGCCGCGCAACTGGACGACCTGCGCACCCGCGGCGGCGACATGCTCCTGGAGATCAAGGGCCGGCACACCCGGGACGAGGTCGCCGCCGTCGTCGCCACCGTGCGCGACCGCAAGATGGCCGACCGGGTCTTCGTGCAGAGCTTCGACGTCGAGACCCTGAAGCACGTCCGCGAACTGGCCCCCGAACTCCCGCTGGGCCTGCTGCGCGGCGGCCTCGACGCCGACCCGGTCGCCCTCGCCCGCGAACTGGGACTCGCCTCGTACAACCC
Organism: Streptomyces sp. NPDC048057; assembly: GCF_040653095.1. Classification (NCBI taxonomy): domain Bacteria; kingdom Bacillati; phylum Actinomycetota; class Actinomycetes; order Kitasatosporales; family Streptomycetaceae; genus Streptomyces; species Streptomyces sp. NPDC048057. The sequence continues at coordinate 147,467 of NZ_JBEZNF010000010.1, read as the reverse complement.
CTCCGACGACGCGCTGCGCCAGCGCCCCGGCATCGTGGCCGACCTGCACGCCGCAGGCGTGGCCGTGTGGGTCTGGACGGTCGACAGCCCCGACCGCTGGCGGGCCCTGGAGAAGGCCGGAGTGGACGGCATCATCACCAACCGGCCCGCCGAGCTGACCGGGTGGAACGCCGCCCACCAGCAGAACCGGCCCGCCCCGCCGGCCGCCCCCGCGGTCGCGATCACCTCGCCCGCGCCGGGCGCCGTCCTCGACCGCGCCCAGGCCCCCGTCACCGCCGTCCAGTCCACCGGCGCCGAGAAGGTCACCCTCACCGTGGACGGCACTCCCGTGTCCGTCGGCAAGCCGCTGGACCTCAGCGGTCTCGCCGCCGGTGAACACCGTCTGCGGGCCACCGCCACCGGGCCCGGCGGCACCACCACCGCCGATGCCGCCTTCACCGTCCGTGCGAGCCGCACCGGCCTCGCCCACCTGGTGCTCACCTCCGGCGCCGACGCCAACCGCATCGCCACCATGACGACGATGCTGGGGCACGGACACCACACCCAACTCGCCCGCTGGGTCGAGAACCAGTCCGGCCGGGGCGTGTCCGCCGCCCGCGCCGCGCTGATCGCCGCGGAGGCCCGCGCCCTCGCCGCGGGCTGATCGGTTCGCCCCGGGCCGTCGCCACGGCCGTCGAAAATGCGTTGCGACGGCCCGGGGTGCAACTGAAGGGTGGGACGCATGATGCAACTCACCGAAATAAGCGGACTTGCACGTCTGGTGGACGAGGAGTGGCGATCGCCGGTCGCCGACGCGGTTGCGGCCCGCTGGGGTCACGAGCCCGGCGCCGCGCGCTGGTGGCGTTCGAGCGCGTCCCACGTGTTCGTCGTCCCGGACGCCCCCGAGCCCGACGCGGAACGCTATCTGCGCTTCGTCCCCGAACGGTACGCGGCCTTCCACCGCTTCGAGACCGTCGCCGCCCTGATGGACCGCCTCCACGACCGCGGGCTCGCCCTCACCCCCCTCGTACGCTCCGGCGCCGGCCGGCTCGTGGAGCCGGTGGACACCCCGCTCGGCACCATGCGCGCCATGTGCCTGGAGGGCGCCCCCGGCGACGAGGTCGACCTCGACGACCTCACCGAAGCGCAGGCCCGCGCCTGGGGCGCCCTGCTCGCCCGTACGCACGACGCCGCCGCCGACCTCGGCGACGGACTCGGGCACGCCCTGGACGGCATCGGCCGGGCCGCCGCGCTCTTCGCCGACGACCGCGACCTGGCCGCCGCCGTCGAACGGCTCGCCGCCCGACTCGCGGCCCTGCCGCGCGACCCGACGCGCTACGGCGTCATCCACGGCGACTTCGAACTCGACAACCTCGCCTGGCAGGGCGACACCCCCACCGCCTTCGACTTCGACGAGGCGGCCCTGTCCTGGTACGCCGCCGACGTCGCGCACGCCGTCCGCGACCTGACCGACCACGGCCGGCCCGCACCCGAGCACGCGATGCTGCTCGACGCCTTCCTCACCGGCTACCGCGACGTGCGCCCCCTGCCCGACGCCGACCCCGGGCAACTGCTCCTGTTCGCCGGCGCCGGCGCCGCCCAGAGCCTGCTCGAACTGCACCCCGTACTCGCCACCCTCGACGAGGGCCGCCCCGACGACCTCGACGAACTGCGCGCCAGCCTGCGCGAACACCACGACGAGCAGCGCCGCATCGTGCTGACCGCCGCCGGCTGACGAAAACCGGGCAACTGCAACCGCATCGCACCTGGTCAGCCCCGGTAGGACGGCAGTAGCCGCAACGGGGTCCACCTGCCATGGTGGTGCCATGGCAGCCCCTCGCAGCCCGGCACACCACCATCGGACGCGACACCGGCTAGCGCACCTCTTCGCGCCGCACGGCCACGCAACGGCCGACCGCGTCGACCCCGCCATGGAGACCTCGCGCGAAGGACTGCGCACCCTGTGGCTCTCCCTCGCCGTCCTCGGCGCGACGGCAGCGCTCCAGGCTGTCGTCGTGGCGCTGTCCGGCTCGGTCGCCCTGCTGGGCGACACCATCCACAACGCCGCCGACGCCCTGACCGCGGTCCCGCTCGGCGTCGCCTTCCTGCTGGGGCGCCGGGCGGCCACCCGCAGCCACACCTACGGCTACGGCCGCGCCGAAGACGTCGCGGGCGTCGTGATCGTGCTGGCGATCGCGGCGTCCGCGGCGCTCGCCGCCGTACAGGCGCTCGACCGGCTGTTCGACCCCCGGGACGTCAGCCACCTCCCCGCGGTCGCCGCCGCGGCCCTGATCGGCTTCGCGGGCAACGAGTGGGTGGCCCGCTACCGCATCCGCACCGGACGCCGGATCGGCTCGGCCGCCCTGGTCGCCGACGGACTGCACGCCCGCTCCGACGGCTTCACCTCCCTCGCCGTCCTGCTCGGCGCGGGCGGCGCGGCCCTCGGCTGGCGCTGGGCCGACCCCGTCGTGGGCCTGCTGATCACCCTGGCGATCCTGTTCGTGCTGCGGGACGCCGCCCGCGAGGTCTTCCACCGGCTGATGGACCGCGTCGACCCCCGTCTGGTGGCCGATGCCGAGCAGGCGCTGCGCTCCGTCAACGGCGTCCGCGACGTGGGGCGCGTACGGCTGCGCTGGGTCGGTCACGGGCTGCGCGGCGAGGTCGACATCGTCGTCGACCCGTACCTGACCGTCGTCCGGGCCCACGCCCTCGCGGTCGCCGCCGAGCACGCGCTGATCCACGCGGTGCCCCGGCTGACCGCGGCCACCGTCCACGTCGACCACACGCCCGTCACCGGTGACCCGCACGCCCCACTGGACCATCACCACGACGGTGCGAAGCCTTGGGCGCCCGGGCCGCCGCCCACCCATCGGCACGATGCGCCCGCACACCGGGAGCCGGTGTGACAGGCTCGACGGAAGCGGCCGTTCGGGCGGGCCGGAAGTGCTCAGGGGGGCATGGGGATGCTGCTGACGATCGAGGTGTCCGACCCGGACGAGGGCCCGGCGCTGCGGGACCTCTTCCGCTGGCTCAGGGACGACGAAGACGTGCCCGGCGAGGTGAGTCTGGCCGCCGCACCGGTGCCGGGCGCCATGAGCAGCGGCCTGGACGTCATCAACGTGGTCCTGACCCACGCCGTCGGAGCGGCCAACCTGGCGCTCGCGTACGTCGGTTGGCGCACCGCCCGCCGCAGCCGCGCCGTCCTCACCTTCACCCGGCCCTCCGACGGGCTGACCGTGACCGTGGACGGCGGCTCGGACGAAACGGTCCGCGCGCTCGTCGACGCCCTGACCGTCCCGCCGGAAGAGGCACCGGCACCGGACCCCGGTGACCCCGCGGCCCCCGACGGGGCAGCCCCCGGGGCGCCCTGACCGATGGAACTCGCCGACCCGCAGGGCTCGTACGCCGTCCTCATCGGTTCCGCCACCTACGCCGCACCCGACCTCGAGGACCTGCCCGCCGTGGCGCAGAACCTCGACGGCCTCGGACAGCTCCTGGAGGACCCCACCGTGTGGGGCCTGCCGCCCGACCACTGCACCCGACTCACCGACCCCGCCTCGTCCCGGGAGTTCCTGGACGCCGTACGCGCGGCGGCCCGACGGGCCACGGACACCCTGGTCGTGTACTACGCGGGACACGGCCTGCGCGGTCCCGACGTCGACGGCCTGCTGCTCGCCCTGTCCTCCACCGACCCCGAACGCCCCTGTACGTCGGTCGACTTCGACGCCCTGCGCCGGGAGGTGCTGGAAGCCGACCGCAAGGTGAACAAGGTCGTCATCCTCGACTGCTGCTACGGCGGAGTGGCGATGACCGGCGGCATGGGCGGCTCCCACGGCGTGGACGGCAGCAGCGGGGTGACCGTCGCCGAGCAGACCCGCATCGCCGGCAGCTACCTGCTCACCGCGTGCGCGGCCAACCGCCAGGCGCTGTCACCCCCGGGCGAGCGGCACACCGCCTTCACGGGCGAACTCATCCGTCTGCTCGACCGGGGCCTGCCCGGCGTGGGACCCGTGATCGGCGCCCCCGCCCTCTACGACCACCTGCTCGGCGAACTGCGCGCCAAGGGTCGCCCCCTCCCGCAGCAACGGCTGAGCAACACGGGCCGCTCCCTGGCCTTCGTCCGCAATAGGTACGGTCTGGTCGACCCGCGCCGCCCGGCCCCGCCGTCACCGGCCTCGACGGCGGTGCCCGAGCGACTGCGGGCCGCGCTGCACGCCCGGCCCCGGGCACTCGCCGAGCACGCGGCCCGACTGCGGGACACGGACCCCGACGCCGCCGCCGAACTGCTGGAGCTGGCCGCCGCCACCCGTCCCGCGCAGGAGGTGGCGACCCTGGTGTGGGTGCTGCGGGAGCAGGGGCGCGCGGACGAGGCGGACGCGGTGCTGACCGGGGCCGCCGAGCAGCGGGCCCCGGTCGACCTCGCCGCGGGCATCAGCGCGCTGCACGCCCTGGACGACGCCGAGGACGCGGCACGCCTGCGGCGCGCGATCGCGAGCCGGGCCCCCGAGGACGTCGCCGGCGTGATCCGTGCCCTGCGGGCGGCCGAGCAGGAAGACGACGCGCACGTCGTGCTGACGGCCGCCATCGACCAACTGCGCACGACGGAGGAGATCCTCGGCTTCGCCGGCGCGCTCTGGTCGGCCCAGTTGGACGAGCAGGCCCAACGGGTGCTCGCCGCCGCGCCGACGCCCTCGCCGCGGGAGGCGGTCCGGCTGGCACAGGCGCTCCTCGCCATCGAACGGGTCACGGAAGCCCTCGACATCTACGGTCGGCACTCCGTCCTGGTCACCCTGAGTCCTGAGGAACTGGTGCGGGTGCTGGTCGTCATGGAGCAGTCGGGCCGCCGCTCCGCCACGGACGAACTGCTGCGGGCCGCCGTCGACGCGTACACGACGGTCGAGAAGATCGCCGCGCTGTGCGAGGCGCTGTGGGCGGCCGGCATGGACGACCGCACCAGAGGGACGCTGGAGCGGGCGGCGGTGACCCTCTCCGTCGACGAGGTCGGCGCCCTCGCCGAGGCGCTGCACGCCCGGGGGCACGAGGACGCGCTGCTGCGGCTGTTCACCGCGGCAGCGCTCGGCCACCCTGTCGCCCGCACCCCCGGACTGGTCCGCACCCTGCGCTCGATGGGCCGCCCGCTGGACGCGGAACGCCTGCTGGGGGCCGCCGCCTCCCGCCCGGTCTCGGACGTGGCCCGACGTCGTCGAACTGCTGGTCCGCTTGGACAGGCTCGGTCTCACCGCCTGCGCGCACAGCGTCCTCGACGGTGCCGGCTGGATGTTCTCCGAACTGCTCCAGAGCTTCGTTCGTGCACTGGTGGACCGTGGATTGAAGGAGTACGCGACGTACGCCGTCCTGCGGCACGGGCACCGGCTGCGCCCGGCCCAGCGCGCAGAGCTGGCGGCTGAAGTGGAGCTTCCGCAGGCCCCGCCGGAGCAGCCGCCGCGGCCCCGCGGCTGGTCGCGCCTGCGCAAGCGCGGCGGCTGAGCGCCCGCGGGCCCGGCTCACCGGCCCACCGGGTCGTCCGCTGCGCCGTCGCCCGGTGCCACCAGCGCCAGGTGGCCCCCGTCGTCGAGCGGGGTCGGTACGTGCAGCGTGCCGAGCACGGTGGCGCGGGCCGCGTCGAGGAGGTGGATCTCGCCGTGGCCGCCGCGGGAGACGGCCACCAGGTCGTGGGCCGGTGACGCGGCGATCGCCCGGCGCTGCACCCCGTCCCAGGGCGTGCCGCCCGGCCGGGGCGCCCCGGCCATCGGCGGCAGGGGCACCCGGGCGGTGACGCGCGCCGCCGCCGGGTCGACCAGGACGACCTCGTCGCCGTCGGGGTGGACCCGGGCGAAGGCGATGCGGCGGGCGGTGACGGCGAGACGGAAGACGAGCCCGGGGCCGAGGGGGATCCGCCCACCGCGCCCGGTGTCCAGCTGGTGCCACCAGGCGCAGTTGGACCACTGCGGCCATGCGCCGGGGTCGGCGGGGCCGCCGCGGACGCACGACCAGAGCGTGCGCCGTACCGGGTCCAGCCGCAGGTAGTAGCCCCGGCCCTGGCCGCGCCAGGTCAGCGGGGGCTCCAGAGCGAGCCCGTTCGGCGTGCGGCGGGCGCGGTGCACACCGGAGCCGGCTGCCGCGAACAGCCGGCCCGTGACCGGGTCGTGGGCGTCCCCGTGGCCGTCGTCGTCGGACAGCGCCACCTCGGCGAGGGGCGAAACGGGCGGGCAGGAGGGGACCGCCGCCAGCAGGTCCCCGAAGCGGTACGCGGCCAGCGCGCCCGGCTCGCGGTGGCGCAGGACGACGAGGGCGTCCGGCGCGGTCGACGGATCGGGCGGGGCCAGCAGCGTGACGCCCGGCTCTCCGACCCGGGTGCGGACCCGGACCGCCCGGGGGCCGTCCTCGGCACCGAGGTCCACGGCGGTCAGCAGATCGCTCCACGGCTCCTCGTTGTGGCCGAGCCCCGTGGTGACGGCGACCAGCCGGCCCGAGGGGTCGACGGCCAGGTGCTCGGCGGGCGTGGCGACGGGGGCGGTGGCCGCGACGAGGGGCCGGCCGTGGTCGGGGCCGTACGGATCGAGGACGACGAGTTCCCCGGCCCGGTCGTCGACGAAGGCGCTGAGGTCCCCGGGCAGGGCGAGGAATCCGGCGTGCTCCGCGAGGTGCCGGCCCGGCACGGAGCCGGTCGTCACTCCGCTCGGCAGGTCCAACACCCGTATTCCGCCAGCGCGTTGGTCGGCTACGAGGAGTCGGGGCGGTAGGGCTTCGGTGCGGGTCACGGTGAGTCTCCCCAGGGCTGATGAACACAGATTTATTGGAAATGATTATCATGTGGCGCATTGTCGTGGTGGCGGTCGACCCGTCATGTCGCGATGCGACAAAACCGACAAAAAACATAAAAAATAGCGAAGGGGATGGATTGCGAATGGTGCGTACACGTGCCTGGACGGTGCGCCGTTGGCTCGCCACGGCCGTCATCGGGGGCCTGCTGGTGGGCTGCGGCACCACCGACGACGAGGACGGCAAGGCCGAGGCGGGGAAGAAGACCGATGTGCGCGTCGCCCCGATAGCGGCGGCGCGCAGCGTCACGGACGTCCACAAGGTGACTGTGAGCACGCCCAAGCCACCAGAACGCGTGGTGTGCCTGGTGGCGCTCTGCGACGACATGCTCGCCGAGTTGGGCATGACCCCCGTCGCCACCAACTCCGACCTGCTCGGCCACCCCGGCTTCCTCGGCAAGGAGGCGGCGGCGAAGATCCCCAAGATCCCCGGCGGCTTCCTCAGTCCCGAGGTCGAAGCGGTCCTCTCGCACCGCCCCGACCTGGTCATCGGCCTCACGGACACCCACGGAAAGCTCGCCCCGGCGCTCAAGGGTGCCACCGTCTTCTGGCCCGTACGGCCAGGCAGTTGGGAGGAGAGCGTGCGCTACCTGCGGGACCTCGCCGCCCTCACCGGCCGCACCGGGCAGGGCGAGGGCGCCGAACGGGCGTTCCGGGAGAAGCTGGCCGCCGCCGAGAAGAAGCCCAGCGACCGCACCAGCCTGATCATCTTCGGCAGCGACGAGAACTTCGGCGTCGCCACCCCCGGGACCGACGTCACCGCGGGCCTCTTCCCCAAGCTGTCGCACTACCCCTGGAAGGGCCGCGGCGTCGAGGGCGGCTACAGCCTGGAGGAGATCCTCGCCCGCGAGGTCGACGTGCTCTTCGTGGAGACGCTGACCTTCGGCGGCCCCGCCGGCGCCGACGACTCCCTGGCGAAGAAGCTCGCCGCCAACCCGCTGTGGAAGCGCATCCCCGCGGTCAAGAACGGCGAGGTCCACGAGGTCGACGCGGAAGTCTGGGCCAAGGGCCGGGGCACCCGGTCCCTCGGCATCGTCCTCGACGAGGCCACGGCGAAACTGCGGTGAGCCGCGCCCTCGCCCTGGTCGGCGGGGCGCTGCTGCTCGCCTGCTACGGCCTCACCCTCGGTACGCCGCAGGTTCCGGTGACCGAGCTGGCCGGCGAGTTCGTGGTGACCGAGCTGCGGCTGCCCCGGCTCGTCCTCGCGCTCGTCGCCGGCGCTTGCCTCGGCGCCGCCGGGCTCGTCCTCCAGGAGGCGCTGCGCAACGCGCTCGCCGTACCGGAGTTGCTCGGCGTCTCCTCCGGGGCCGCGCTCGGCGTCGCCGCCCCGCTGGTGCTCGCCCTCTCGGTGCCGCTGGCCCTCCAGCCGTTCCTCGCGATCGGCGGCGCGGCCCTGGGCGGGGCGCTCACCCTGCTCGCGGCCGGCGCCGCCCGCAGCCCGTCCGCCGTGCTGCTCGCCGGCGCCGCGATCACCGCGGCGCTCCAGTCCGCGCTGCTGGTGCTGATGGTCCTCGCCGACCAACTCGACCTCCAGCTGATCTACCGGTACCTGCTGGGCAGCCTGTCCGCCCGCACCTGGGACGACGTCACCGGGCTCGCGCCGTGGCTGGTGGTCGCCGTGCCCGCGCTGGTGCTCACCGCGCCCGTGCTGTCGGTGCTGCGGCTCGGCGACGACGACGCGCGCGCCCTCGGCGTACGCGTGCACCGCGCCCGCGTCGCGGCGCTCGCCGTCGCGGTCGTCCTGATCGCCCCCGTCGTCGCGGTCTGCGGGCCGGTCGCCTGGGTCGGCTTTCTCGCGCCGGCGCTCGCCCGCCGGCTGCGGCCCACCGCCGACGCGGTGCGGCTGCTGCCCTGGTCGGTGGCGTTCGGCGCCTCGGTGGTGGCCCTGGCCGATCTGCCCGCGCGCCTCGCGCTCGCCCCGGTGGAGACCCCGGTCGGCGCCTGGACGGCGCTCTTCGGCGTCCCCGCGGGCGTCCTGCTGCTCAAACGCCGTGCCCCGCGCGGCGCCAAGAGCACGGAAGGGGCCGCCGTATGAAGCGGCTGGTGCTGCTGTGCGCCCTGGTCCTCCTGGTGGGGTGCGTCGATCTGGTGGTGGGGCGCGCCGCGGGCCCCGCGCAGGTGTGGGACGTGCTGACGGGCGGTGGCGACGCGCTGACCCGCCATGTGGTCGGGGAGTTGCGGCTGCCGCGCGCACTGGTCGCCCTCGGCGCCGGGGCCAGTCTCGGGGTCGCCGGCATCGTGCTCCAGTCCGCGCTGCGCAACGCGCTCGCCGGACCCGAGGTCACCGGCGTCACCCCGGGCGCCGTGCTCGGCGCGGTCGCCGCCACCGGGGCCGGGCTCGCCGGTTGGTGGTCACCGGCTTCCGTGGTCGTCGCCGCCGTCGCCGGCGGCTTCGCCGGCGCGGGCCTGCTGTGGCTGCTCGCCGGCCGACAGCGGACCGATCCGCACGACGCCGCGATCCACGGCGTGTTGGTCTCCGCGGCGCTCACCGGCCTCACCGCGATGGTGCTGCTGGTCGCCCCGGGAGAGCTGGGCAGCGTGGTGCAGTGGCTCGTCGGCTCCACCGAGGGCCGGGTCTGGGACCACTGGACGCTGCTGTGGCCGTGGGCCGCGCTGTGGCTGCTCGCCGCCTGGTCGCTGGCGGTGCCGCTGACCCTGCTGCGGCTGGGCGAGGACCAGGCCGCGGCCTTGGGCCTGCGCCCCGGTCGTGCCCGACTGGCCGCCCTGGTCTGCGCGGTGGCCCTCACCGCGGGTGCGGTCGCCGCCGTCGGGGCGCTCGGATTCGTCGGACTGCTGGTGCCGCACCTGGCGTTCGCGCTGTTCGGCGCGGACCTGCGGACGGCGCTGCCCGGCGCGGCGCTGCTGGGCGCCGCCGTCGTGACCGGCGCGGACGCCGCCGCACAGGGCCTGTCGCGGATGCTGACCCACGTCCTGGACGCGGACCGGCTGAGCGTGCCGACGGGCGCATTGACGACGTGTGCGGGCGCACTGGTGCTGCTGGTGGTCGCCCGCCGGACGACGGGGGAGGGGACGTGAGCGAACGCAGGGCCCTTGAGGCACGCGCCACGGCGCATCGACGGAAGAACGTGACGAAGAACGGGACGATGAACGAGCAAGTACCGGACGAGCAAGTACCGGACGAGCAAGGGCCGCACGGGACGGACGCACCCGCGGTGATCCGCGCGCAGTCGGTGGAGTTCGGCTACCCGGGCCGCGCCGTCCTGCGCGGCGTGGACCTGTCCGTACGGGCGGGTGAATCCGTCGCCCTGGTCGGGCTGAACGGCTGTGGCAAGAGCACCCTGCTCCGGCTGTGCGCGGGCCTGCTGCGCCCCACCGGAGGCAGGATCCTGCTCGGCGGCGACGACCTCGCCCGGCTCTCCCGGCGCACGGCCGCCCGCCGCGTCGCCCTGCTGCACCAGTCGTCCCCGCCCGTCGCCGGCATGACGGTGCGCCAACTGGTGCGCCAGGGCCGGTACGCGGACCGCGGGCCGCTCGGGATGCTGCGCGACGCCGACGACGGGGTCTGCGCCCGCGCCCTGGCGGACGTCGGGGTCGCCGACTGGGCCGACCGGCTGGTGGAGTCCCTGTCGGGCGGGGAGCGGCAGCGCGTACGGCTGGCGATGGCGCTCGCCCAGGACACCCGGGTGCTGCTGCTCGACGAACCGACGACCTATCTCGACCTGCGGCACCAGCTCGACGTGCTGTCGACGGTGGCCAGGCTGCGCCGGGAGCGGGACCTGACCGTGGTGATGGTCCTTCACGACCTGGGTCAGGCAGCGCGGTTCAGCGATCGGATCGTGGCCCTGCGCGACGGCCGGGTGCACGCCGACGGGCCTCCGGCCCGGGTCGTCACCCCCGAGTTGTTGGCCGAAGTCTTCGGCGTCGTGGGCCGGGTGGGCACCGATCCCGGTGGCGGGTGGCCGGTGTGTTACCCGGATCACTCCCTTCCGCACCCAACAGCTATTGCGGAATGAAAATCATATTCATTAGTGTCGAGGGGTGCTCGCAACCGCGGGTGCACGAACAACGGAAAGGGATCCATCTCATGGAGCAGCACAAGGTGTTCGCCCCGGTCGCCGACCCGGCCCAGCTCGCCCACCTGTCCGCCACCCACTCCAACGCGCTCGTCGACAACCCGTTCGACGCCGCTGCGGACGGCGTCGAGGCGGACGCGGCCGTCGAGGCGAACGCCGCCAAGTAACGGCGACCGGGCCGGGACGCCGCGCCGAGGACGGCTGACCGTCCTTGGACACCGACGCAGGTGACCCGACCCGGACCCCGCCGGGGCCGCCCCAGCCGTGCTTCCCCCGGGCGGCCCCGGTTCCACCCCCCCCGTACGCCGTTGAGTTCCGTCCCGCCGTCTCAGTTGAGGAGTCCCGCGTTGAACACCCCCCGTCTCGTCCCCGGTGCCGCCCTGGTGGCCGTGCCCGGTCGGGGCCTCGCGCTGCGGACGCCCGACGGGGCGTTCCTGCGGGTGGACACCGGCGAGGTGCCCGCGGCGGATCTGCTGCGGCTGTTCGCCGGTGCTGACAGCGCTGACAGTGCAGACAAAGCAGACAGCGGCGCCGGTGAAGCCGACGCACCGCACGACGCAACCGGCGCCCTCGACCAGTTGGTGGCGGCCTTCCAGGACGCCGGATACGCCACGACGCACCCGCCCCGCGACCCCACCGCCTCCCGCCCCCCGCTCGCCGGCACCACCCTCCTCCTGCTGGGCGACCGGGTGTTGACCGAACCCGTCGCCCGGCTCGCTGCCGACGCCGGCGCACGACCGGAACCCGTCGACCCCGACCGCCTCACCGCCCGCGCCCGTGCGGCCGGCCCCCGCTGCGCCGTCGTCTGGTGCCTGGACCGGCCCGTACCCCCCGGACTGTGGGACGCCGCGGACGCGCTCGCCCGCGACGGCGTCGCGTGGCTGCGCTGCCACCGGGAGGGCGCCCACGCCTGGGTGGAGCCCGCGGCCTTCGACGCCGACGGGGTGACCTCGGCCGACGTCCGTCTGCGCAGGCTCGCGGCGACCCCCGCGCACCGTGAACTCGACGCCTACTGGGCCGCGCCGCACGAGCGCGACGGGGCCGGACACACCGCGGTCACCGCGGCGTACACGGCCGCCCTGCTCGTCGGCGACCTCGTCGCCGGCATCGACGACCCGGCCGGGCGTGCGACCGCGCCCCGACGCTTCCTGCTCCGCCGACTGGACTTGCGGGACCTCACCCTCACCACCCACCCCGTCCTCCCGGTGCCCGCGTGCACCCCGATGCCCGCCACCGCGGCGGCGCCGTGATGCGCACCGTCCACGTGCCCGTGCACGGGAGCCGGCTCGCCACCGACGTCCACCTGCCGCCGGCGGGGCAAGCGGGCCGGCACCCCGCCGTCGTGATCCGCACCCCCTACGGCCGCGGCAGCCACACCGCGGAGGCGTGCGCCTGGGCGGCGCGCGGCTTCGCCGTCGTCGTCCAGGACGTCCGCGGCCGGCACGGCTCCGCCCGCCGCGGCGGACCGGGGGAGTGGCGCCCGTTCGCACACGAGGCCGCCGACGGCACCGCCACCGTGCGCTGGGTGCGGACACGCCCCTGGAGCGACGGCCGGATCGTCGCCGTCGGGGCGTCGTACGCCGCCTACTGCGCGCTCGTCGCCGTCACGGGGGACCGCACCACGCCCGCGCCGCCGGCCGCCGAGGCGCCCGACGCGGTCATCGCGGCCGTGCCCGCGCTCGGCACCGCCGAGGTCGCCCGGGAACGATCCGGCGTGGAGCGGCTGCTCGGGCGCGCCGGCTGGTGGGCGGCGCACGGCGACCGCAGCGACTCCGACCCGACGGCGCTGGACGTACGGCTGGCCCGTGCCCCGGAGTTGCTGGCGCACCTGCCGGTGGCGACGCTGCCCGACCGGCTCGGCCGGCCCCTGCCGTCCTGGCGCGGGGTCTGGGACGCCCGCCGCGAGGACCTCGTGATCGCCCGCGCCGCCGCCGCCCGCGTCCCCCTGCTCGCCGTCGGCGGCACCCACGACCCGTTCGCCACCGACACCCTCGCCCTGTGGCGCCGTTGGGGCGGGCCCGCGCGGCTCCTCGTCGGCCCGTGGGGGCACGCGCTGACCGCCGACCCGGGGCCCGGCGCACAGCACCACATCGCGGTGGGCGAGACGTACGCGCGCTGGGCGCGGGCCGCGTGCGACGGCGCCCTGCGGCAGGGCTCCCACGGCGTCGTCGCGCTCGCCGGCACCCCCCGTTGGTACCGGGCCGACGGCGTCGTACCGGTGGGCGACGCCCGGGCGTACCGCTTCGACGACGCCCGCGGCGTACGCCTGCTGCACGGCCCGACGTTCCTCGCGGACCCCCACCGCCCGGTCCGCTCCGACGACCTGCGGATCGACCCCGACCGCGCCGACCGGGCCCTGCTCGTCACCGAACCGCTCACCCGGCCCATGGACCTGCTCGGGCCCGCGTCCGCGCTGCTGCGCGCCGAGGCCACCACGCCGTGCGCCGACTGGTTCGTCCGCCTCGTCGCCCTCGACGCCAACGGCCGCGCCGAACCGGTCGCCGTGGGCAGCGCCCGCACCGCACGCCCCGCGCGAAACGGTGCGGCCCTCCGCGTCGTCCGCGTCGACCTGGGGTTCCTCGCCCGCCGACTGCCCATCGCCACCCGGCTGCGGATCGAGGTCGCCGGACACCACTTCCCGGCCCACGCCCGCAACCCGCACACCGGGGAGGACCCCGTGACCGCCGTCCGGCTCGCTCCCTCCCGGCGCATCGTGCACACCGGCGGCAGCGCGCTGCTGCTGCCCGCCGCCCGACTGCACCGCGCCGACGCCGTAGCCGACCCCAGCGAAGAGATATGCACATGACGACGACCACGCCCGTGAACCCGCCGCTCGCCCTCGACCACCTCGTGGACCCCGTCTGCGGCGTCGTCCGCGACGTCGCCCCCGTGCCGCACCCGGACGGGGCGCCGCCCCGCTACACCGCGATGACCGCGAACGTCTCCGACGCCCGCCGCTTCGGCGGCTGGCCCGCCGACCGGGTGTCGCTCGGCACCACCTTCGGCGACGCCGACGGCGCCCGGCTCGCCGCCGTCGCCGAGGCCGTGGAGCGCTACTGCGGCAACCGCCTGGCGCCCCCCGGCCACCCCGCCGCACCCCGGCTCGCCACCGCCGCAGAACTCACCGCCGAAGGAGGGCGGGTGTACGGGCCCGGCGAGGTGCCCGCGTACGCCGACTGGCAGTACCACCGGCCCGGCTTCCCCTACCGCCCCCTCACCCCCGACACCGAGGCCCTGTGGGCGCCGGCGGACGACGCGGGGCAGCCCTGCTGGGCGCCGGTCTCCCTCACCCACCTCAACTGGCGGCAGGGGCAGTGGCGCCGACTGCCCCGCACCCACCACCTCAACTACGCGGGCATCGCCACCGGGGCGGGCTTCGCCGACGCCGTCGAACGCGGCCTCCTCGAAGTCGTCGAGCGCGACGCGCTGGAGCTGTGGTGGCACCTGGACGGACCCACCCGCGGCATCGACCTCGCCTCGGTGCCCGGGCTCCTCGACGACCTCGCGGGGTGCGACCTCGACGTGCACGCCGTCGAAATGCCGTCCGAGTTCGCGCCCTGCATGGCCGCCCTCGTCCACGACCGCGAACGGGGCCTGTACGCGGCCGGGTTCGCCTGCCGCCACGACCCCGCCGAAGCCGTCCGCAAGGCCGTCCTCGAAGCCGTGCACACCTGGGTCTTCACCCAGGGCACCACCGAGCCCGACGGCTGGGTCTTCCAGGCCGTCGAAGCCGGGCTGCTGGCCCGCGGCCTGTACCTCGACCACCGTCCCGACCGGCGCTACCTCGACGCCTGCGGCGAGGACTTCGCCGCCGTCCGCGACCTCGGCGCCCACGTGCAGGTCTGGCTCGACCCGCGGACCGCACCGCTCGCCCGCCGCTTCACCGATCCCGCCCTCGGCACCGTGCCCGTCGACGCCGTCCGACCCGGCAGCCGCGCCCTGCTGGACGCCCGACTCGCCGCCGCCGGACACCGCGTCCTCACCCTCGACCTGACCACCGAGGACGTGGCGCTCACCGAACTGCGGGTGGCCCGCGTCCTGGTCACCGGACTGGTGCCGAACGCCCCCGCCGCCTTCGGCTACTTCGGCTGCCCGCGCTTCGCCGCAGCCGCCCTGGAACGCGGCTGGCGCACCGAACGCCCCATCGCCCCCGCGGACTTCACCCTCGCACCACCGCCCCACATGTGAGATGACGACGATGCCGACGCCGCTCGCCGCCGCACTGCTGCGGGCCCGCTCCCACGAGGCCCCCGGACCGGACCTGCCGCACCGCCCCGCGACCGTGCCCGCCCCGCGCGGGCTGCCCGTGCCCCTCGCCCTGGACCCGCTGCTGCGGCACTCCCTGGCCGGCGGCCGGCGGCGACCCGTGCCCTCCGCGGGCGCGCTGCACCCCGTACGCGTACGGCTGTTGGCCGGCAGCGGCTCCGGAGTGCCGCCCGGGCAGTACGCGTACGACCCGCGCACCCACCACCTCCACCCCCTCGGGCCGGCACCCCGACCCGCGCCACCGGGCGCCTTCGCGGTCGTCGGCGTGGCGCCCGAAGCCACCGTCGCGCACTACCGCCACCGGGCCTGGCCGCTGACGCTGCTCGATGCCGGGCACGCGGTCGCCGCGCTCGTCGCCGCCGGGGCCTCGGCGTACTGCCTCGACCTGGCCGCCGACGGCCTGCCGGCCGCACCCACCGGAACAGGCGGTGGCATCCTCGGGGAGACGGCCGGCGCCGTCCCCCTCGCCGTCGTCCGCCTCACCCGCACCGGGGTCCTCAGCTCCTGGCCGAACCGCGCCGCGGCCGGCCAAGCCGGCGCCGCGCGGCACCCGGCCGACGGCCACCACCCGGACCTCGCGCAGGCCCGCGACGCCCTGACGCTGGTGGCCGCGGCCGGCAGCCGGCACGGCACCTGGCGCACCGCGCCCCCGCGGGCGCCCCTCTCGGTGGTCCTGCGTCGCCGCAGCGCCCCGCTCACCACCCTCGCCGCCGCACGCCGGCCCGACGACGACGCCCTCGGACACGTCCTCGCCGCGGCCCGGGCCGCGGCGACGGGCGGGCCGCGCTGGTACGTCGCCGTCGGCGGCGACCGACCGGGGCTGCTGACGGCCCGCACCAGGGGAGCGGCCGGGCTGCGCACCGTCGCCACCGGCCCCGTCCTGCCGACGCTCGCCGCCTGGGCCGCAGGACAGGGATGGCTCGCACGGACCGGCGCCGTGCTGCTGGCCGTCGGCTGTCCCACCGGCGCACCGCCCGCCCGCGTCCGCCGGGACCACCTGCTCGCCGGCTACGGCGTGGGCCACGCCCATCTGGCCGCCACCGCGCTCGGCCTGTCCGCCCGGCCCGTCGGATCGTGGCAGTGCGCCGACCTGGGCGCGGCCATCGGCGGGACCGCCGGCGACGGCTGGGTGCTGCACGCCCTCGCCCTCGGCGCGCCCCCACGACGACGCAGCCCCGCCCCCGTCCCCGACGTCAGCCGGCGCGACGGCCCCGCCGTCCCCGGCCCCCGGACAGCAGAGGAACACCACGCCGCATGATGCTCCACCCTGAACTCGTCCGCGCCGCCCGCACCGCGGGCCGCCCGCTCGCCCGGGCCACGGCGCTGCTGGTGGCGGTGGCCGCCACCCACGTCGCCCAGGCCGTGCTCCTCGCGCTGGCGCTCGCCGACATCGCCCGCGGCGCGAGCGGTCGCCTGCCTGCCCTGCTCGCCGGCGTCGGGGCGAGCGTGCTGCTGCGCGCCGTGCTCACCCAGGTGCAGCGGCACCTGGCGCTGACCGCGGGCGCGGCGGTACGGATCACCCTGCGCGACCAGTTGCTGCAACGGCTCGGCGCGCTCGGGCCGGCGCGCACGGCCGACGACCGGGCCGGGGCGCTGCGCGCCGTCCTCGTCGACGGAGTCGAAGGCGTCGACGCGTACGTCTCCCGCTATCTGCCCCAACTGGCCGTCACCCTCGCCCTGCCGCCGCTGCTGCTGGTCGCCGTCGCCGCCGTGGAGCCGTGGGCCGCCCTCGCGCTCGGACCCGCCCTCGTCCTCGCGCTCTTCGCGCCCCGCTGGTGGGACGGCCTGCTCGCACGGCGCGGCCAACAGCACTGGGGCGCGTACGAGGCGCTCTCCGCCGACTACTTGGAAGCCCTCCAGGGCATGCCGACGCTTCGGGCGGCCGGCGCCGTCGGGCGGACCCGCGGCCGGCTCGCGCGTCGCTCGGACGCCCTGCACCGGGCCACCGTCGCCAAGCTCCGCGTCTCCCTCGTCGACACCGGCATCACGGACCTCGCCGTGCAGGGCGGCACCGTGGCCGCCGCCCTCGTCGCCTGCTGGTCCGCCGCCTCCGGGCAGACCGCCGCCGCCACCACCTATCTGCTGCTGATGCTGGCTTCCGAGTGCTTCCGGCCGGTGCGCGACCTCACCCGCGAATGGCACGCCGGCTACCTCGGCGTCTCCGCCGCCGACGGCATCGCCGCCCTGCGCACCGCCCGCGCCGGCGTGCCCGACGCCGGCACCCGGCCCGCCAAGTGGACCAGCGCACCCGCCGTCCGCTTCGAGGACGTGCACGTCACCCACCCCGGCGCGGCCCGGCCCGCCCTGGCCGGCGTCAGCTTCACCGCCCCCGCCGGGCGCACCACCGCGATCGTCGGACCCTCGGGAGCGGGCAAGTCCACCCTCCTCGGCCTGCTGGTGCGCCACCGCGACCCGGACCGGGGCCGCGTCCTGGTCGGCTCCGCGCCCACCACCGCGTACGCCCTCGACGAACTGCGCCGCGGCATCGCCGTCGTCTCCCAGGACACCTACCTGTTCCACGCCTCCGTCGCCGACAACCTCCGCCTCGCCCGGCCCCTGGCCGGCGACGACGAGCTGCACGCCGCGGCCCGCGCCGCCGGCGTCCACGAGGAGATCCTGCGGCTGCCCGAGGGGTACGCGACCGTCGTCGGCGAACGCGGCGCCACGCTCTCCGGCGGCCAGCGCCAACGCGTCGCGCTCGCCCGCGCCCTGCTCGCCGACGCGCCGATCCTGGTGCTCGACGAGGCGACCAGCGCCGTCGACGAGCGCCGGGAGGCCGGGATCGTACGGGAGTTGCTGACCGCGGCCCGGGGCCGCACCTGTCTGGTCGTCGCCCACCGGCTGGCGTCGGTGCGCCACGCGGACCGCATCGTCGTCCTCGACCAGGGCACGGTCGAGGCCACCGGCGAGCACTCCGGCTTGCTGGCGGCCGGCGGCGTCTACGCCCGGCTGGCGAAGGCGGGGCAGGCGGCATGACGCACCCGGTCGCCCCCACCGACGCGCCGCCGACGCGCTCGGTGGATCCCGTACCGCAGCGCGGCTCGCTCCGCTTCCTGCTGCCCGTCCTGCTCGCCCACCGGGCCACCACCGCCCGCACCGTGCTGGCCGCGCTGCTCGGCCAGGCGGCGCTCGTCGCCCTGGTCACCCTGGCCGCCCACACCGTGGGCTCCGCCGTGGCCCACCGGGAGGCGCCCGCCGCCTCCACCGTCCTCGCCCTGATCGGCCTGGTCGTGCTGCGGGCCGTGGCGACCTGGTGGGAGATGGACCTCTCGCACGACCTCGCCTACCGCGTCCTCGCCGAACTGCGCATCCGGGTGTACGACGGGCTCGCCCGCAGCGCCCCGGCGCGGGTGGAGGGGCGCGACAGCGGCGACCTGGCGTCGGCCGCCCTCGCCGACGTGGAGGCGCTGGAGTTCTTCTACGCCCACGCGGTCGCCCAACTCGCCGCCACCGCAGCCGTGTTCGGCGGGGGAGTGGGCGTCATCGCCGCCGTCGAACCGGGCCTGGTGCCGCCCGTGCTGCTCGCCGCGGCGGTCCTGGCACTGCTGCCGCTCGTCGACGAACGCGCCGGGCGGGCCGCGCGGGCGGCCCGCACCCGGGCCGCCGCGGCCCGGCTCTCCGCCCGGGCCGTCGAAGCCGTCGACGGACTGCGGGAACTCCTCGCCTTCGGGGCGCTGGGGCGGATGCGGGAGGGGCTGCGCGCCGACGGCACCGCGCTCGGCGCGGCCCAACGCTCCGAGCAGTCCTGGGAGGCGAAGGCGGGCGCCGTGCGCGACCTGCTGGTGGTGGCCGCGGTCGTCGCGGTCGTCGCCGTCGCCGCCGACGCCCGGGCCGGCGCGGCCTGGGCCCCGGCCGCGATGGCGCTCGCCCTGGGCTCCCTCGCCCCGGTCGCCGACGCGAGCGCCGCACTCGGTCAGGCGAGCGGACTGCGCGCCGCCGCCAGCAGGGTGCGGGCGGCGGTGAGCGCGCCCGCGCTCGCCCCCGAGGCGCCCCAGCCCCGTTCCGTACCCGCCGGCCCGCTCGGCGTACGGCTGCGCGGGGTGCACTTCGCGTACGGCACGGGCCCGGTCCTCGACGGCGTCGACCTGCACGTGCCCGCGGGGCGGCGGCTCGCCCTGGTCGGCGCTTCCGGCGCCGGCAAGTCGACCTGTGCGCACCTGGTGGCCCGGTTCTGGGACCCGGCGCGCGGCCACGTCGAACTCGTCGCCGCCGACGGCACCGCCGTGGACGTGCGCGACGTCGCCGACGCCGACCTGCGGCGCACGGTCGCCGTCGTCGGCCAGGACGCCCCGCTCTTCCACGGCACCCTCGCCGAGAACCTGCGGCTCGCCGCCCCCGAAGCGGACGACGCGGAGCTGTGGGCCGTCGCCGCGGCCACCGGCGTCGACCGGATCGCCGGGGAACTTCCCGAGGGCTACGGCACGGTCGTCGGCGAGCGCGGCGCCACCCTCTCCGGCGGCCAGCGGGCCCGGGTCGCCCTCGCCCGCGCCCTTCTCACCCGGCCCCGGGTGCTCGTCCTGGACGAGACGACGGCCATGCTCGACGGGGTGGGCGACGCGGAGGTCCTGGCGGCGCTGCCGCACTGCACGGTGCTGCTGATCGCCCACCGGCCCGCCACGATCCGACGGGCCGAGCGGATAGCGGTCCTCGCCGACGGCCGGGTGGTGCAGGAAGGCACCTGGAGCGAACTCGCCGCCCGCCCCGGACCGTTCACGGACGTCGTGAACCGGGGCTGACGGGCGGCCGGCCCGGCGGGGGGCCCGGCCACACCAACAGGACGGCCGACGGCGCGTGGTCGACGACGAACCGGGTCGCGGGACCGAGGCTGTGCGGCCCGGGCCGGTCCCGGCCGCCGTCCCGAGCGCAGACGAGCAGATCGGCCTCCTCGGCCGCGGCCACCACCTCCCGCTCGGGCCGGCCGGTGCGGGACACCAGGGTGCAGGGCATGCCCAACCGCTCCTGCGCCGCGGTCAGCAACCGCCGCGACGAGGCCAGCGCCAACTCCGCGACCTCCTCGGCGGGCCCCGGCGGACGGTGCCCGGGCGGCGGTGTGCGGCCCAGCAGACCGGCGTACGCGCCGCGGGCCGCCTCCGCCGTCTGCGCATCCGTGACGTGCAGCAACACCGTCCGCTCCGCCGCGCCCGCGGGCGCCCGCGCGGCGTCCACGCACGCCGGCCAGGTGCCCTCCACGATCCAGACGAGGACGACGCTCACACACGGCTCCGATCGGGTGTTGACCAGGTGCGCCCGCGGATCACGGGCCGAGCACGGCCAGCGACGCCCACAGGGCCACGGTCGACAGTACGAGCGCGGCGGGGACCGTGAGCAGCCCCAGTCGGGTGAACTCCCCGATGCCCGCATCCGCCTTCACGCCGCTCGCCGCGGAGTGCGCCTGGACGATCCGCCGCCACAGCAGGGTCGCCAACGACCCGGCATAGGTGAGGTTGGGGCCGATGTTCACCCCCAGCAGCACCGCGAGGACCGCGGCCGGGCCCGCGGGCGCCACCAGCGGCAGCAGGACCAGCGTCGCGGGCAGGTTGTTCAGCACGTTCGCGAGGACGGCGGCGAGGGCGGCGAGGCCGAGGAGCGCGGTGAGACCCGTACCCGAAGGGACCAGGGGGCCCAGTACGTCCCCGAGCCCGGTCTCCACCGCGCCGCGCACCACCACGCCCAGGGCGAGCACGAACGCGAGGAACGGCAGCGCCGCGGCCCCCACCAGCGCGCGCGGGGTCGTGCGGCGCCGGACGAGCGCCCGGGCCGCCAACACCGCAGCCCCGGCCGCCGCCGCCCACACCGGCTCGACGCCCAGCGCCGAGAGGACCACGAACCCGGCCAGCGTGGCGAGCACGGTCAGCAGGGCGAAGCGCGGCACGGGCACCCGCTCGTCCGCCGCGGGCCCGGGGCCCGTGAGCGGAGCGCTCAGGTCCGCGGCGAAGAACCGGCGGAAGACCGCGTACTCCACGGCGATCGCCACCAGCCACGGCAGCAGCATCAGCGCGGCGAACCGGGTGAAGGACAGCCCGCTCGCGGTGAACGCCAACAGGTTCGTCAGATTCGACACCGGCAACAGCAGGGACGCGGTGTTCGCCAGGTGCGTGCAGGCGTACACGTGCGGCTTCGGCCGGGCGCCCAGCCGGGCGGCGGTCGCGAACACCACGGGCGTCAGCAACACCACCGTCGCGTCCAGACTGAGCACGGCCGTCACCGCCGACGCCAACACGAACACCTGCCCGAGCAGGGACCCCCGTCGCCGCGACGCACGCGCCGCCCAGGCCCCGCACGCCCGGAACAGCCCCTCCTCGTCGCACAGGTGCGCCAGCACCAGCACGGCGGCGAGGAAGCCCACCACCGGCGCCAACTCCGCCACTTCGGCGGCGGCGCCGGCCGGTGAGAGCGCCCCGACCGCGAGCACGACGCCCGCCGCCGGCACGGCGACCACGGCCTCCGGCCATCCCCGGGGACGGACCACGGCCCAGCCGAGGACCACGGCCAACAGCACCACGGACACGGCACACGCGAAGCCGTCGTTCATCGGCCCGCTCTCCCTCGGCCCGCCGCCGCCACCTGCGACGACGGCAGAACTGTTCCCGTCACGCGGTGACCCTAAGGGCTGCACCGCCCGCCGTCGCGCCGCCGGGCGCGAAAATTCGTTCGCCCTGGTGGCGCCAGCGCTGGCAGGGTGCGGCGCATGGTGTCACAGCGTCAGATACGAGCCGATTTCGACGCCCGGACGATCGTCGTCTACCAGGCGTACGCGCCGGCCGTCGCGGAGCCCGCCGTACGGGCCCAGCGGTTCGTGCCGCCGTTCTCGTTCTCCCGGATGACCTGGATCAAGCCCTCCTTCCGGTGGTTGATGCACCGCAGCAACTGGGCCGGCAAGTCAGGGCAGACCCGCATCCTCGCGGTGCGCATCACCCGTAAGGGCTGGGAGGAGGCCCTGGCGCGAGCCGTGCTCACCACCGGCGACCCGGCCCGCCTCGCGGACGCCGAGGTGCACGTCCAGTGGGACCCGGAACGGTCGCTGCGCGGAGCCGCGCTGAACCACTACAGCATCCAGGTCGGCGTCGGCCGCTCCCTGGTGCGCACCTACGCCGAGGAGTGGGTCACCCAGATCACGGACATCACGCTCCAGGCCGTCAAGATCGGCCGGCTGGTGCAGTCGGGCCAGTCCGCGAAGGCACAGCGCCTCCTCCCGCCGGAGCGGCTCTATCCCCTCCCGGCGACCATCGGCGCGCACCTGTCCGTCGACGGTTGACGATGCGGTTGCCCCGGCGGGCGCGGTCCCGCCGTGGGCGGCTGGGCCATTGTGGCGTCCTCGGCTCGGTGGTGGGCTGGTCGCCGACGCCATCACCGCACACTCATGACGGTGGGATCGCGCCTGCCTGGCAACCGCATCGCCACGGGTGACACGGGCGCGTTGACGGTTCGTTGAGCGTTCGCTGACACGGTCGTCCTACGTTGGCGAACGCCGCGGCGGCAGCGGGCCGCGGCGGACGAGGCAACGTAGGAAGGCGTCACCCATGCGATGCGCAACACCCCTGTTCGCCCTCGACGGCGCACGGGCGGCCACGGCCCCGGTCGCCGCCGATGCGTTCCGGAAGGAGAACGAACACGGCGGCAGCGGCGGCCCGGTGTCCTCGCCGTCCGCGAACGGCGGCGGGGTCGTCCCGGGCGCCGCGCCCCGGCCGGGCGTCGGGCACTTCGCGTCCGCCTCCCGCGGCTTCAGGGCACGGATCGAGGAGTGACGGCGGTCCCGCCCGACCGTCGGGCCGGGCGGGACCACCTTCCCCCTGCGGCGCGGTCAGCCCTTGTCGGGCCGGTCCGTCACCCGGAGCGCGTTGACGATCGGCTTGCCGTAGCCGGCGCGGGCGACGAAGCGCACGTTCAGCGTCCCGTCGGTGACGGTCACCGTGTACGACCGCTGCACCGCCGCGTACGAGCCGGCCTCCAGCGCGACGTCCAGCGCGGGCAGCACCTGCGTGCCCTCCGCGATGACGTCGAAGACCCGCTTGTTCGGGCGGGTGCCCGACAGCTCGGCGAAGCCGAGTTCGACCGTGTAGACGCCGTTGGGCACCTGGTCGAAGCGGTACTCGTACATGCCCTCCCGGGCCGTGCGGAACAGCGCCTGGTCGCTCGTGCCGGAGATCGTCCGACCGGTGGAGCGCACGCCGGACGAGCCCTGGTGACCGTAGGCGCCGCTGGAGTACTTGCGGTCCGGGACCCAGGCGTCACCGAGCGCGTCCACCGAGGCGGCGCTCGCGCCGACGTCCAACGCGGCCTGGTACCGCGGCACCACGACCGTCACCGGCACCGACAGCACCGGGACGCGCCCGCTACGCGATTCGACGCGCAGCTCCGTCTTCAGCACCGTCCCGGGCGCGAGCCCCGCGGTGTCCACGGTCAGCGACAGGGGCTGCTTCGCACCGGTCGCCAGCTCACCGGTGGCCGGGCTCACGGTCAGCCAGGGCGCGTCCTCGGCGACCGAGAAGGAGGTCCCGGAGCCCGGGTTGGTCAGCTCCAGCGAACGGGTGCGCCGCTGCTCCCCGGGGGCGACGACGTCGAGCGCCGGCAGCGAGGGGGTGACCTTTCCGGTGCGCAGGGAGCGGGTGTCACGGGTGATCGCGTCGGGGGCGACGGTGACCGTGCCCTGCGCCGGCTCGTAGGCGGCTGCGCTCACCGCGAGGGGCTGGGCGCCCTGCGGGGCCTGGGCGAGGTAGCCGCCGTCGGACCCGGTGGTGACGGTGACCGCCGCAGGGCCCGTGCCCACGGTGACGTCGGCGCCGCCGACCCCCTTGCCGTCGTTGGCGTCCAGGACCTGCCCGCGCACCACGCCGTGCCGGGTGGTGCGGAAGGAGATCGACAGTCCGTCGCTGAGCACGGGGGTGTTGAAGGAGTAGAGGAACGCGTCGGTGCCGGTGGCGTTCTCCACCCCGATGGTGGCGCTGGAACCGGTCTTGAACCCGGTGCCCGCGGTGCCCTTGTAGTGGAAGGAGATGCGGCCGTCCTCGCCGATGACCGCGGAGAACGAGAACTTCTCGCTCGGCGCCGACCAGTGGACGACGTTGCGCCACTCCACCACGTACGCGCGGTGCGGGGCCGTGCCGGTGACGGCGGTGTGCACGGCGGAGTCGCCGCCGTTGACCACCAGGTCGTCCCAGAAGGGGTACAGCGTCGCGTTCGGCGTGGCCGCGTTCGGGATCGAGGCGTTGCTGTCCGCGGTGTGCGGGCCGCCGAAGCTCAAGGTCCCGTTGGTGCCCACGTGGGCGACGGTGTGGTTCTTCCCGTACAGCGGTACGGGGAAGGGCAGTTCCACCCGCTCGGTGGAGTTGTCGCCGGTCAGCGCGAGGGCCGTGGCGCCGGTGGCGAAGGAGCCGGAACCGGTGGCGCAGGCGTGACCGAAGGTGTCGGTGCGCTCCGGCAGCGTCACGGTGGCGGTGGTGTCCCCGGCCACGGTGAGCTGGCTGGTGCCGTCGGTGACGCAGCGGGAGGGGTGGCTGGCGCGCAGGTCGTAGGTGCCGTGCGGCAGCGTGACCTCGAAGCGTCCCGCGGTGTCCGTCGTCGCGGTCACGGGGGTGCCCGCGACCGTGACGGCGGCGCCGGCGGCCGGGCCAGTGGGGCCGACGACCGTGCCGGTCACCTTGCCCGAAGCGGCCTGGACGAGAGTGAAGTCCCGGGTGGCGGTGACGTTCTCGGTCACCGTGGCCGCGCCGGTGGCCGACGCGTAGCCGAACTTGTCGACGGTCAGGGCGTAGTCGCCCGCGGACAGCGCGGGGAAGGAGTATCGGCCGTCGGCCGCGGTCACGGCCGTCCGGTCGATCGGGCCCTTGGCGACGACGCGCGCGCCGGCGACGGGCGTGCCGGCCGAGGTGACCGTGCCGTCCAGGGCGCCGACCGGGCCCCGCGGCGCTGCGCGCACGGCGGCCAGCGCATCGAGCCGGCCCTCGCCGAAGACGTTGTTGTCGGCGGGGGTGCCGCCGCAGGTCGTGGCATCGACGTCGATCGCGCTCTGGTCGAGCAGCGCCTCGGTCTGCGCGACGTCGCCGCGGATCGCCGGGGCGGCGGACCAGATCAGGGCGACCGCGGCCGCGGTGTGCGGCGAGGCCATCGAGGTGCCGGAGAAGGAGCCGTAGGCGCCGCCCGCGATGGAGGAGCGCACGTTGACGCCGGGCGCGGCCAGGTTCGGCTTGATGCCGCCCTCGTCACCGGCGCCGCGCGAGGAGAAGCTCGCGATGGCGTTGTTGACGTCGAACGCGCCGGAGCTGTACGAGGAGACGTAGTTGCCGGGCGAACCGCTGGTGGCGCAGGCGGGGCCGTTGTTGCCGTTGGAGAACGCGGGGAAGATCCCGGCCGCCCGCCAGGTGGCGACGATCTCCTTGTACCAGGGGTTGTGGGCGGCGCTGCCCCAGGAGTTGTTGACGACGTCGGGCGCGAGGTCGGGCCGCGGATTGGCCCCGCCCGCGTCGGTGGGCGCCACGATCCACTGGCCGGAGGCGATCAGCGACGCCTGGGAGCAGGAGCTGGTCTCGCAGCCCTTGGCGGCGATCCACCGGGCCGCGGGCGCCACGCCGATCTTGTTCTCGCCGCCGTCGTCGCCGACCATCGTGCCCATGGTGTGGGTGCCGTGGTTGTTGTTGTCGCACGGCGCCTTGGTCGGGCAGACGTTCGCCGGGTCGAACCAGTTGTAGTCGTGGGTGACGCTGCCGTCGGCGGCGCGGCCCCGGTACTGGTTGGCGACGGCGGGGTGCTGGACGTCCACGCCGCTGTCGATGTTGGCGACGACGACGCCCTCGCCGCGCACTCCGAGTGCGGACCAGACCTGCGGTGCGCCGATCCGGTCGACGTTCCACTCGACGGCGTTCACCGTGTTCTCGGGGCCGCCCGGAGCGGGCTTCGGCAGCGCGAGCCGGTCCTCGGCCTCGATCCGGGTGACGTCGGAGCGCTGGGCGAGGGACTCGGCCACCTTGCGGTCGGCGACCACGCGCACCGCGTTCACGATCCAGTACGAGGTGTGCTCCACCCGCAGCGACTCAAGGACCTTGAGGACCCCGGCCTGGGTGCGGTCGGCGTGCTCGCGCTTGGCGTCGAGGACGGCGGCGGCCTTGGCGGTCTTGGTGCGGGCCCGGGAGGCGGCGCTCAGGTCTGCGGCGCCGTCGATCTGGACCCAGAAGGCGGCCTTGCCGCTGTCGAGCCGCGCCCTGAGCTCGGGCTCGATCTTGCGTTCGGCCGCCGCCCGGCGGTCCGGGGGTGAGGGGTCGGCTGCCGGGAGGGCCGCCGCCGTCCCCTGGCCGACGGGTAAGAGGACGAGTGCGGTCAGGGCCGCGCACAGCAGCCGTAGCGAACGCAGGGCCGGGCTGCGGCCGGTGCGCGGGGTGCGTCTGGTGCGTCTGGTGCCCTTGGTCCGTTGTGCCACGAAGTCTCCCTAGCGCTGGCGGCGTTCAGCCGCGGAGTAAAGGTGCAGGGAACGTGCGTGGAGCAGGAGGAAGACCCGCCCATACGGCATGGACGGGTCAAGAACCGTTAGTCATCGTGGGGGACCGGGACGTGGGGCAACAAGAGGGCATCCGTGTCCCGGCCTGCCCTTTGTCCCCCTTCTTCGGCATCTGTCCCACGAGGCTTCACGCATGGGACATCTGACGTGGCGTCAATCGTCATGACGGAGGTCGGGGACCGGCCCCCGGGGCGTGGCTCAGGACAGCACGCGACGACGGAAGTTGCGCAGCCCGAGCCCCAGGAAGAGCCCGCAGAAGGCCAACAGCACGGGGTAGATGACGTACAGCGGCAGATGGGACAGATCGGTGAACCCGGCCCGCATGCCCTCACTGATGTAGATCAGCGGATTCAGCAGCACCAGCGACTGCAACCAGGGGAATCCTCCGATGTGTACCGGCGCGAGCGCGGTCCACTGGTAGTACGTGCCGCCGAGGAAGACCAGCGGCAGGATCACGAAGCCGAACATCACCCCGATGTTCCGCGGCTCGAACGTCGTGCCCAGCAACAGCCCCAGCGAGGTCATCGCCACGCACGCCAGCGGGATCAGGGTCAGCACGATCCACCAGTGGACGTGCAGGTCCGGACGGACTCCCGGCGCGTGCACCACGGCCGCGATCGGCAGCACGATCACCGCCGAGATCACGCCCTGCACCGCCCCTGACAGCACCCGGGCGACCGCCACCAGCCAGATGGGGCAGGGCGCCTGGACCCGGTCCTCGATCTCCCGGGTGTAGCCGAACTCCTGGGACATCTGGATCGCCACCGACTGGATGCCCTGGAACATCACCGCGATGGACACCACGCCCGGCACCAGCACGGTCGCGAACGCCGACTCCCCGGCCGTGCCGCCCGCCGAGCCGACGCCCTGCCCGATGACGGGGAAGACGTACAGGAAGACGAAGACGAGCAGGAACGGCTGCATCACGGTCCGGCCCACGAACTCGCCGAAGTTCTTCCGCAGGACCAGCAGGTCACGCCGGATCAGCGCGGAGAGCGCGCTGCGGGCCGCCGCAGCGGTGGACCGCGGCGGCACGACGTCGATCACCACGGCTTCACTCCCTCAGCTCCTTGCCCGTGAGGCTGATGAAGACGGTCTCCAGGCTGCTCTGCGCCAACGACAGGTCCACCAGGTCGAATCCGCCGGCCTCCGCACTCGCCACCACCCGGGCGAGCAGCCGGTCACCGCCCTTGACCTGGAGCTCCACCCCGCCGTCGGTGAGCCGGCTGCGCACCACCCCCGGCACGTCCCGGCGCAGCGCCGCCGCCAGATCGGCCGCCGGCCCCTTCGCGACGACCGTGACCGTGGTGTCGGCGCCCAGCCCCCGCTTCAGGGCGGCCGGGGTGTCCAGCGCCAGGATCCGGCCGTGGTCGATGATCGCGACCCGGTCGCAGAGGCGGTCCGCCTCCTCCATGTTGTGGGTGGTCAGCAAGATGGTCTGGCCGTCGGCCATCAACTGCGCCAACGACTCCCACAGCGCCAGCCGGCCCTGCGGGTCGAGCCCGGCCGTCGGCTCGTCGAGGAAGAGGACCGCGGGCCGGTGGAAGACGGCGCGCGCCAGCATCAACCGCTGCGCCATGCCGCCCGACAGCGCGTACACCGAGGACCGCGCCCAGCGCGCCAGCCGGAACTCGTCGAGGAGCGCGTCGGCCCGCTCGCGCGAGGCACGGGCGGGGATCCCGAACAGCAGCCCGTGGAAGTACAGGTTCTCCCGCACGTTCAACGCACGGTCCAGGGTGTTCTCCTGGGTGACCGCGGCGATGATCTGCTTGGCCCGCGCCGGCTGCGCCACCACGTCGACCGCACCGATCAGCGCCGTGCCGGAGGTGGGCACCACACGCCCCGTCAGCATGCCCACCGTGGTGGTCTTGCCGGCGCCGTTGGGGCCGAGCAGGCCGAAGATCTCGCCGCGCCGCACCCGTAGGTCGATCCCGTCCACCGCGGCGAAGTCCGCGCCCGGGTACACCTTGCGCAGGCCCGAGGTGCGGATGACGTCGACCGCGTCGCGAGGGCCGTCCGCGACGTACGGCGCGGGCGGACGCGTCATCCCCCGCCCCGCTTCAACCAGTGGGCCCGGCGCTGGTACCGGGCGATCGGCGGCTGGGGAGCCGTCGGCGGAGCAGGGGACGGGGGCGTCGTCGCGTCGGCGGGCGGATGCAGCCCCGCCGCGTCGTAGCGCGTCGTCGCGATGGCCTCCACGAGCTGGTCGTCGCCGAACCCCTCCGACCCGGGGACGTGCGGTACGAAGCCGATCAGCACTCCGTCGCTGACGATCTCCGCATCCAGCCCCGCCGCGCCGTCGACGTCCCACAGCGCTTCGACGTCCTGGTCCAGGACGACCCGGATGCCGAACTCGTACACCCCCGCCTCGACGACGTGGGCCATCACCCGACGGCTGCGCAGCGCCGCCACCAGACGGCGGGCGCGGTCCTGGTCCATGACCGGGCGCACCTCCTTCACCCGGGGCGCCCGGGGCGACCCCGGCTCCCTTCACCGTACTCCGCCCCGACCGGGGCTGCGCGGCCCCGGCCCGGGCGCCGTCAGCAGATGCGGGGGAGCTGTTCGCCGAGCGGCAGGTCCACCACCCGCGTCCCCCCGAGCGGGGTGCGGGCGACCACCATGCCGGGGTGCTCCGCCACGCACGCGCCGATCACGGCGGCGTCCGCGCCCAGCGGGTGCGCCCGCATCGCCGCCAGCACCGCATCGGCGTCCTCGCGGGCGACGAACGCCACCAGCTTGCCCTCGTTCGCCACGTACATCGGGTCGAGGCCGAGGACCGCGCACGCATTCGCGACCTGCGGCGGCACCGGAACGGCGGACTCCTGCACCACGACCCCGGTACCGGACGCCGCCGCGATCTCGTTGAGCGAGGCCGCGAGACCGCCGCGCGTCGGGTCGCGCAGCGCGTGCAGATCGGGGGCGACCGCGAGCATCGCCGCCACCAGCCCGCCGAGCGCGGCGCAGTCGCTCTCCACCTCGACGCCGAACTCCAGGCCCTCGCGCATGCTCATGATCGCCACGCCGTGCAGCCCGATGCCGCCGCTGACGATGACCACGTCGCCCGGCCGGGCCCGCTGCGGCCGGACGTCCACCCCGTCCGGGACCAGCCCGATGCCCGCGGTGTTGAGATAGACGCCGTCGCCGTGGCCCGCCTCCACCACCTTGGTGTCCCCGGTCACCACCTCCACCCCGGCGGTGCGCGCCGCGGCCCCCAGCGCGTCGGCGATCAGGCCGACGACGGCGGTCTCGACGCCCTCCTCCAAGATGAACCCGCAGGACAGGTACGCCGCCCGGGCCCCGCTCATCGCCAGGTCGTTGACGGTGCCGTTGACGGCGAGGTCCCCGATGCTGCCCCCGGGGAAGAACAGCGGACGGACCACGAAGGAGTCCGTGGAGAAGGCGATCCGCGCCCCGCCGACGCGGAGCACGGCCGAGTCCCCGAGGCCGGCGAGCGCGCCGCCGCCGAACGCCGGGAGGAAGACGTTCTCGATCAGCTCGGCGGAGATCGCGCCGCCGCCGCCGTGCCCCATCACCACCCGCGGGTGGTCGCGCAGCGGCAGGGGGCAGCTCCAGTTGGAGAAGTCCGGCGCGGCGCCGGTGAGGGTGTCAGCCAACGGGGTTCGCCTCCAGGGGAGCGGCCGGTGCGCCGAGACGGCGGTAGAGGTAGTACGCGGCACAGGCGCCCTCGGTGGAGACCATCGTGGCGCCGAGCGGGGTGCGCGGGGTGCACGAGGTGCCGAAGGCCGCGCACTCGTGGGGTTTGATCAGGCCCTGGAGCACCTCGCCGCTGCGGCACTCGGCGGGCTCCCGGGTGGTGATGCCGGTGACGGAGAAGCGGTGTTCGGCGTCGTGCTCCCGGTAGCGCTCGGACAGGTGCCAGCCGCTGCCCGGGATCACCCCGATCCCGCGCCAGGCCCGGTCACCGACCTCGAAGACGTCCGCCAGCACGGCGCGCGCGGCCGGGTTGCCCTCCGGCCGCACCGCACGCGGGTACGCGTTGTCGACGACGTGCTCGCCGCGCTCCAACTGCCGCACCGTGCGCCGGATCCCCTCCAGGATGTCCAGCGGCTCGAAGCCGGTCACCACGATCGGGACCCGGTGCCGCGCCGCCAGCGGCGGGTACTCGTCGATGCCCATCACGCTGCACACGTGCCCGGCGGCCAAGAAGCCCTGCACCCGGCAGTCCGGCGCGGTCATGATGGCCTCGATCGCCGGCGGCACCCGCACGTGCGACACCAGCATGCTGAAGTTGCGCACCCCCTGCCGGCGGGCGAGGTGGACCGCCATCGCGTTGGGCGGCGCGGTGGTCTCGAAGCCGATGCCGAAGAACACCACCTCGCGGTCCGGGTTCTGCCGGGCGATCCGCAGCGCGTCCAGCGGTGAGTACACCACCCGGACGTCACCGCCCTCGCTGCGGACCCGGAACAGGTCGCGGTCGCTGCCGGGCACCCGCAGCATGTCCCCGAACGAGCAGAAGACCACCCCGGGGCGGGCGGCGATCTCCAGCGCCTTGTCGATGACCTCCAACGGGGTGACGCACACCGGGCACCCCGGGCCGTGGATCAGCTCGACGCCCTCGGGCAGCAGTTGGTCGATGCCGTGCCTGATGATGGTGTGCGTCTGGCCGCCGCACACCTCCATCAGCGCCCAGGGCCGGGTCACCGTCGCCCGGATGTCGTCCAGCAGCCGGCGCGCCAGCGCCGGATCCCGGAACTCCTCCAAGTACTTCACCGCTGCGCCTCCGATCCCGACTGCGGATCCGGGACGCCCGCCTCGGCCGCCGCCGCTTCCCACGGATCCCCGAACTCCTCCTGCAACAGCCCGAGTTCACCGAAGAGTTCGAGCGTCTTGCGGGCCGACTCCTCGTCCAGCCGCTGGAGGGCGAAGCCGACGTGCACGATGGCGTACTCGCCGACCCGCAGGTCCGGCAGGTACTCCAGGCACACGTCCTTCACCACCCCGCCGAAGTCCACGACGGCCATCCGGGTGCCGTCCCGCTCGGCGATCTCCATCACCCTGCCGGGCACTGCCAGGCACATGGTGCGCCCTCCTCTCGGCCCGCGGCGTGCGCGGCCACCATCAGCTGGCCGAGGGCCAGCCCTCCGTCGTTGGGCGGCACCCGGTGGTGCCGCAGCACGGTGAAGCCGTCCGCCGCGAGCCCGCGGGCACAGCCGGACAGCAGCACGGCGTTGGTGAAGACGCCGCCCGTCAGGGCGACCTCGGCCAGCCCGTGCCGTTCGCGGGCGAGTGCGCACAGCCGTCGTACGAGGTCGGCGACCGCGGCGTGGAATCGGGCCGCGACCAGGCCGGCGTCCGCCCCGGCCCGCAGGTCGGCCACGGCCGCCGCGAACACCGGACCGGGGTCGGCGCACACGGTGCCCGCACTGCCCTCACGCGCGGCACCGCCTTCGGTGTGCAGCGCGAAGCGGTAGCCCTCGGCGACCGGGCCGTGGGCCCGTGCCGCGCCCTCCAACTCGACGGCCGCCTGCGCCTCGTAACCGGCCCGGTGACAGATCCCGACGAGCGAGGAGACCGCGTCGAAGAGGCGCCCCATGCTGGACGTCGGCACGCAGTGCAGCCCCGACGCCAACTGGTGCTCCAGCGCGCGGCGTTCGTTTGCCGGGCACGCCGTGACGCAGGCCAGCCGGGGCGACCAGGCGAGGCCCGCGGCCCGCAGGTGCGCCAGGGCCATCCGGTACGGGCGGGCCACCGCCGCGTCCCCGCCGGGCAGCGGCACGTACGCCAGCCGGGCGAAGCGCTCGTAGCCGGCGTAGTCGGCGAGCAGCACCTCGCCGCCCCACACGGCGCCGTCGTCGCCGTACCCCGTGCCGTCGAAGGCGACCCCGATGACCGGCCGGGAGCCGTCGCGCCGGTGCTCCGCCATGGCCGCGGCGACGTGCGCGTGGTGGTGTTGGACGCGGATCGGGCCCTGTCCGTCGCCGAGGGCGGCGGCGCGGCGCGCGGACCGGTAGCCGGGGTGCCGGTCGCCGGCCACCAGCCGGGGGCGCACTCCGCAGACCGTCCGCAGATGGTCCACCGCCCGGTCGAAGGCGTCGAGCGTCGCCAGGTCGTCCATGTCGCCGACGTGGCCGGAGAGCCAGGCGCGGCGGCCCTCGGCGATCGCGAACGCGTTCTTGAGGTCGCCACCGGCCGCGAGCACCGGCGGCACGGACGTCGGCAGCGGTACGGGCGTGGGCACGAGCCCGCGCGAGCGCCGCAGCGGTAGCGGCGCACCGTCCACGACGCGCACCACCGAGTCGTCGCACGGCACCCGGATCGGCCGGTCGTGCGTCAGCCAGGCGTCCACCAGGCCCGCGAGCCGCACCAGCGCTTCGGCGTCGTCGGTGACGATCGGCTCGCCGGCGAGGTTCGCACTGGTCATCACGAGCAGCGCGGGCCCCGGGGGATCGCCGGCCAGCCCGAACAGCAGATGGTGCAGCGGGGCGTACGGCAGCAGCACGCCGAGGTCGGGCGCTTTCGGGGCGACCGCGTCGAGGGCGGCGGCGACCTGTTGCGAAGGTCCGTCGTCGCCTGACGCCCGGCGCCGGAGCAGCACGATCGGGCGGGCCGACCCCGTCAACACCTCCCGCTCCGCCGCGTCGAGGTGCACCAGCTCCGCCGCGCCCGCCACGTCCCGGGCCATCACCGCGAAGGGCTTGTCGCCCCGGTTCTTGCGGCGGCGCAGCAACGACACGGCCGCCGCGTTCAGCGCGTCGCACACCAGGTGGTAGCCGCCGATGCCCTTCACCGCGACGACCGCGCCCTGGGCCAGCAGGCTCCGGGTACGCGCCAGGGCCGCGGCGCCGTCGAGCGCGGGGGCTCCGGGGGCGACCAGGGCGAGCTGCGGGCCGCAGGCGTGACAGGAGACGGGTTGTGCGTGGAACCTGCGGTCGGCCGGGTCGGCGTACTCCCGGGCGCAGTCGTCGCACATCGGGAAGTGCGCCATGGTGGTGTGCGCCCGGTCGTACGGCAGGGCCGTGACGATGGTGAAGCGCGGACCGCAGTCGGTGCAGGTGATGAAGGGGTGGCGATAGCGGCGGTCCGTCGGGTCCACGAGTTCGGCCAGACACCGGGCACAGGTCGCGACGTCGGGCGGGATCATCGCCCCGCCGCCCGATGACGCGCCGGCCCCGGGGCCCGACGGCGCGATGGCGAAGCCGGTCGCCCCGGTCGTGGCGATGTCCTCCTGGTGGACGCCGGCCACGTCCGCGAGCGGGGGAGCCTCGGCGGCCAGCCGGCGGCAGAAGCCGTCCACCGCGGTCGGTGCGCCCTCCACCTCCACGAGGACGCCGTCCCCGGTGTTGGTGACGTGGCCGGACAGGGCCAACTCGGCGGCGAGCGCGTGGACGAACGGCCGGAAGCCGACGCCCTGCACGAGCCCGCGGACCGAGACCCGACGCCGCAGCAGGGGCGCCGGGCCCTGGTGGACCGTCATGGACAGTCCACGGCCGGATGCTCGTGGGCACCCGCACCGAGCAGATCGCGCGCGTGCCCGTGGTCGCGGTCCCGACCCGGCTCCGGTACGGGGGAGTTCTCGTGCGGGACCTCGTGCCGGTGGTGGCCGTGGTCGGACGCCTCGTCCGGGGCCGGGTCGTCGAAAGCGGTGGGCGCAGTGGCCATCACCGGCCGGTGCGCCTCGCGGCCGTCGCGCACGGCGAGGGCCCGCTCCAGCAGCACGCCCGTGCCCAAGCCGCTGCGGGCCGAGGTGAACACCACCTCCACGCCCGGATTGACCTGCGCCACGTTCGCCAGGAAGGCGACCTCGTCGAAACCGACGGCCTCGGCGATGTCCGCCTTCGTCACCAGCACCAGTTGGGCGAGGCCGAAGGCCGTCGGGTACTTCAGCGGCTTGTCCTCGCCCTCCGTCACCGACGCCAGGGTCACCCGCAGCGACTCGCCGAGGTCGTACGCGGCCGGACAGACCAGGTTGCCCACGTTCTCCACGAACAGCACCTGGGTGTCCTTCGGCAGCCAGCCCGCCAGATAGCCGCGCAGCATCACGGCCTCCAGATGGCACAGGCCGTCGGTGAGCACCTGCTGCACCGGGGCCCCCGAGCGGGCCAGCCGTCGGGCGTCGTTCTCGGTCGCCAGGTCCGCGGTGAGGGCGGCCACCGGCACGCCCCGCTCACGGGCCAGCGCCAACTCGCCCTCCAGCAGCGCGGTCTTCCCGCTGCCCGGACTGGAGAGCAGATTCACGGCGACCGTTCCGCGGGCGGCCAGCGCGGCCCGCAGCGCCCGGGCGCTGTCGTCGTTGTGGGCGAGGACCGCCCGTCGGAGATCGGCCGTACGGCACATGGGACCCGTTCCTTGAAGCCTCGTCGATCAGCCGCCGGCGCCCTTGGGGCGCTCGGCCCACTCGACACCGCGGATGTGCAGCTCACGCCCCGTCAGCAGGGTGACCCGGGTGCCGCCCGCACACCGCGGGCAGCCCAGGTCGGGCGGTATGCCGGGGGACCACTCGACGTCGCAGGGCGCACACCGGGCCCGCGCCGGCACCGTCCGCGTCCGCAGGGCGGAGCCCGCGAGCACGGTGCCCTCGCAGGCGAGTGCGAAGCAGAAGTCCAGGGCCTTCGGCACCACGCCGGCGAGTTCGCCGACGTCCAGGCGCACCGTGCGGACCGCCGTCGCGCCGTGCTCCTCGGCCGCCCGCGCCACCTGCTCGACCACGGCCGCCGCGATCGACATCTCGTGCATCGGCGCGCCTCATTCCACGGCAGTTCGACGGCGGTTGTACGGCAGTTCCCCGGCGGTCGTGGTGCCGGGGCGGGTCCGGCCGGCGCGGCGGCGGCGCGGGCGCGGCTCCATTGGACGCGGTGGCGCCGGCCCGGACGGGGTGCCACGCCGGCGCGGCACCGGAGCGCACCCCGTTCGCAGCAGTCCGATGCGCACGGTCACATGCGGGAGATGCGCAGATAGCGCTTGAGGTCCGGCAGGGTCTGCCAGAGCACCACGCCGACGGCCGCCCCGGCGGCCGTGACGAGCAGGGTCTTCAACATGACGTCGCCCTTCCCTTGAAGCTCTCGTGACTTTCATGGCGCTCGACATCCCGGGAACTCGCCCGGGTGTCGGCCGACTTCGCCGACCCGGCCGGCTCCTGCGGCGCGTTCGACGGGGGCCCTTCGGCCAGGACGCTCAGCACCAGCCGGGCCGCCTCCGGCACGGCGGACGCCACCGGCGGGGACAGTCCGATGCCCTCCGCGAGCGACGCCGGCTCGCACCCCACCACGACCACCCGCTCCGGCGCCGTGCCTCCCGTGCCCGCGCTCAGGGCGCCCAGCAGCGCCAGCACCGCGTCCGGCCCCATGCCGTGTCCGTCCAGGGCCATCGGCCCGCCCGGCTCCACCGGGGCGCCGTCGCCCCCGTCCGCGTACGGCTCGATGAGGTACACCGTGCCCGGCTGACCCCCGCGCGAGACCGCGTCGACCAGCACCAAGGTGCGGTAACCGTCCAGGAGTTGGTACGCCAGATGGACCCCGCGCACCCCGAAGTCGACGACCTCCACGTCCGCCGTGCCGTCGACGCCCCCGGGCAGCCCCAGCCGCAGCAGGTGCCGTACGGTCTCCACCCCGAACCCGTCGTCGCCGAGGAAGATGTTGCCGACCCCGGCGACCAGCACCGGACGGGGCGTCACGCCTCCCCCAGCGGGGTCAGCTCATCGGGCTGGAAGTAGCGGAACCGGCCCTGGATGCGCCACAGGTCGGCGCCCGGGTCGTCGTCCACGGTGACCGCCAGGTGCACCGAGCCGTCCACGTCGTGCAGCACCGCCTCCACCACGCCCGTACGGCCGTGCAGGAACAGGTCCTGGGCGTCCGTGCGGCGCCGCCCGGGGCCGAGCCGCACCCGGCTGCCCGCGCCGACCGACTGTCCGTCGATCACCACGCGGTCCCGCGCCGGGTCCACGTCCCGGTCGCCGCCCGGGTCCCACCACGGCAGCGCCCCTCCTTCGCCGTCGGCCGCCGCGTCCTCCCCGGTGACCTCGCGCAGCGCCCGCACCGCCCCGTGCAGCCGCTCCCACACCTCCGCCGGGAGCGAGTCCGCGAGGTCGACCGCCGCGCCCGCCCGCTCGTCGGTGCCGCGGGCCTCCCGCTTCTCCCGGTCGGTGAGGGCGGTGGTGCGCAGCGCCAGGATCTC
The DNA here is from genome assembly GCF_040653095.1 of Streptomyces sp. NPDC048057. NCBI lineage: Bacteria > Bacillati > Actinomycetota > Actinomycetes > Kitasatosporales > Streptomycetaceae > Streptomyces > Streptomyces sp. NPDC048057. The sequence continues at coordinate 110,748 of NZ_JBEZNF010000010.1, read as the reverse complement.
GTCGATCTCCGTCGCGTCGTACAGGGCGCCCGGGCTCTCCGGCGCCAGCCGCGGATGGTCCGCGAGGACGATGGGCGAGGAGAGCACGGCATCGGCGCGGCCGTCGTCGCCCGCCAGCACCGGCCAGACGTGTTCGTTGCGCAACTCGGCCACCGCGCCGGCCGCCCACCGCGGCGGATCGGTCACCGAGAGGAAGGAGCCCCGGTCCACGGCGAGCAGGAGGTGCGCCGACACCAACGCGTACGGCAGGGCGTCCTCCCGGCGGGCGCCGGCTTCGGGGCGCCATCCCGAGACGTTCTCCACCACGGCGGTCAGATGCAGTGCGCCGTACGGCCCGGGGAGCGGCCGGGCGGTCAGCAGGACCGTGCCGCGCACCTCCTGGCGCTCGCGCGTCAGCCTGCCCACGACGCGGCCCGCGCCGTCGGTGACGTCCTGCTCGCTGTGGGACGCGGGAAGGACGAAGGGGTGGTGCACCCCGTCCCCGGCGGCCAGTTCCGCCACCGGCACCACCAGGCGTACGCGCTCCTCCACGCCCTCGTCCCAGGGCACGAGGATCCGGTCGGGCAGCTCCAGCTCCGGCACGGTCTGAAACGTCCGGTCCGACCCTTCGCCCGCGGCCCGCTGCACCGTCCGGTGCTGGACGCGCAGGAACCGCACCTCGACCGCGAGCCGGTCGCCGGACCGCGGCTCGACCAGGCACTCGGTCCGCTGGTGCACGGGCTCCGCGGCGTCCGCCGCGTACGCGGGCGGCACCAGGACCCCGAACTGCCAGCGCAACCGGTTCTTGGCGGCGGACGCCCGGTACGGGTAGAGCACATAGCCCTCGAAGAGCACGGCGTCGGCGACCTGCCGGGCCGTGGAGAACCGCTCGGCCAACTCCGGCGGGAAGTCCACCACGGCGAAGGAACCGGCACCGGCTTCGGTGCGCGTGCCGACGTGCGTCACCGCACGCCCTCCGCGATCTCCCGCACCCCCGCCGCCCCGGCCTCCTCCTGCGAGTCCGCGGCCTCCAGCAGCGCGCAGACCGTGGCCTCCCAGGACGGCAGCGCCCGCCGCTCGCGGAAGGCCAGCAGTTCGTCCATCAGATCGCCCGGCAGCCGCAGCCAGCCGCACCCGGGGAAGTGCTGCTCGATCATCTCCCGCCACACCCGCACCGGCAGCCTTACGGCGGCCTCCCGGTCCCAGGGCACCGGGGTGACCTGGAAGCCGGCCGGCCCGCTGAACGCCGTGCCCGAGAAGAGCAGCCGCAGCGGCACCTCCCCGTCGTCGAGCGCCCGGAAGTAGCGGGCGGCGGCGATCTCCAGGTCGTATGTGCAGGGCACCGCGAGTTCGACGTCCATCTCGCCGGTGAAGCCGGGCACCATCGTCGACACCTCGGCGAACTGCACCGGGTTGAGGGTGGTCGCCCACCGCTCGCGCTCCCCGAACAGCCCGGTCAGCCGCTCCGACTCGGCCGGGGCGTACTCCCGCCCCGCCGGTTCGATCCGCAGTTGGCAGCGCAGGGCGAGTGCGTGCACCCGGATGTGCTCGGGGCCGGTGATCCGCAGCCGGAACAGCAGCGTGGGCCCGGCGGCGTGCCGGTCGGCCCGTACTTCCGTACAGGCGAAGGCGAGTTCGGTCATGGCGACAACTCCTCGTTCAGGGGCCGGGCCCGCTCGTCGACGGCCGCGAAGAAGGCGGCGAGTTCGGCGTGCGCCTCGGCGCCGCCGTCGAAGCCCTGCCAGGTGCGCCGCATCCTGCCGACCAGCTCGTAACAGAGGTCGACGGGGACGAGGAAGCACTGGATCCGCTCCGGTCCGCTGCCGCTGCGGCGCAGCAACAGCGCTTCCACGTCCGGCTCCAGGGCGGCGGCGAGCCGACTGCCGCCGAAGACGGCCTCGTAGGTCGCGGGGGACAGCTCGCTCTCGGTCGCCCCCGCGGGGCTGGGGTAGCACAGCACCGGCTGCGCCCGGTCGGCGTTGTGCAGCAGGAAGGCGGTGCTGACCGGGATCCGCAGCCGGGCCCAGACGTCCGGGCCCGGCGCGCCCTCGGGGTCGTACAACAGCCGGCTGGGTACGGGCCGGTAGCGTCCGCCGGCCGCGCCGGGCCGCTGGAACAACAGGGCGCACGCTGTGCAGGCGCAGGCCAGGGAGCGCTCGGCGGTGTCCGCGAGGTGGTGGTGCGCCCCCGACAGCCCCACCCCGCACAGGGCGCACCGTTCGGGGCGGACCGTCGGCTCGGCGGGGCGGCGCAGCGTGCGCAGCAACGCCGTGCCGGTGCGGGGCAGTTGGCGGGTGCTCACCGGACCGCCGCCGGGGGACGGCTGCCGATCTGGAGCAGGGGCGGCTCGGCGGGCGCGGTGCGCCAGACGATCGACGTGACCTCGGGGGCGTAGCAGGCCAGCGCGTCCTCCACCGCGGACTCGCCCCCGCCGCCGCAGCCGCAACCGCCGCCGGCGGGCTTGCCGAGGGTCAGCGCGCCGGTCGCCTCCTCGAAGTCGATCCGTTCGGTGCGCAGTTGCGGCAGCGAGGCGAGCGCCCGCTCGATGCGGCGGGTCACGTCCTCCGGGTGCAGGTCGTGCAGGACCAGCAGGCCGGCAGTGGACGGGTCGTCGAGCGCCGCGGTGAGCGCGCCCGCGGGCAGCCCCGCCAGCAGGGCGGTCAGCCCCTCCGTGTGCAGGGCCATCAGCTCGCGGGCCAGCGCCTCGCCCGCCGCCAGGGCGTCCTCGCCCTGCTCCGCCAGCCGGTCCAGGGCATCTTGGACGCCCGCACCGCAGGTCTCGGCCGTCATCCGCCCAGTCCGCTCAGCCCGGTGGGGACGTGCAGTTGTTTCAGGGTGCGTCCGCCGCCGACGTACATGTGCACCCCGCAGGGCAGACAGGGGTCGAAGCTGCGCACGGCCCGCATGATGTCGATGCCCTTGAAGTCCTCCGGCGAGTTCTCCTCGAAGATGGGGGTGTTCTGCACCGCGTCCTCGTAGGGGCCGGGGGTGCCGTAGCTGTCGCGGACGCTGGCGTTCCACGGGGTCGGCGGGTACGGGTGGTAGTTGGCGATCTTCCCGTCCCGGATCACCATGTGGTGCGAGAGCACCCCGCGCACCGCCTCGGTGAAGCCGCAGCCGATGGACTCGTCCGGCACCTCGAACTTCTCCCAGGTCTGACTGCGGCCGGCGCGCACCTCGTCCAGCGCCTTCTCGGCGAAGTGGAGGGCGGCTGCGGCGGCGTACGCCTGGAAGTAGGTGCGGGCCCGGTTGCGCTCCAGGGCGTTGCTCCACTGCGGGATCCTCCACTCGAAGGTGGTCTCCGGCTTGGTCATGGAGCGGGGCAGGGTGATCCGGACGCTGTGGCCGGTGGCCTTGACGTAGCCGATGTCGACGAGTCCGGACAGTGCGGTCGACCACAGCCGGGCGATGGGGCCGCCGCCGGTGTCCAGGGCGAGGTGCTCCTTGCCGTCGAACCAGCGCGGGGACATCACCCAGCTGTACTTGTCGTCGAAGTCCCGCTTCTGCGGCGCGGGGATGGTGTGCTGGTTCCAGGGGTGGCGCGGGTCGACCGGGTTGCCGAGCGGGTCGTGGGTGACGAAGAGGTCCCGGCCCTCCCAGTCCTCGTAGTAGGAGGAGCCGAGCAGGATCCGGATGCCCAGGTTGATCTCGGTGAGGTCGTTGGTGACCAGCTTGCCGTCGACCACGACGCCCGGGGTGACGAACATCTTCCGGCCCCAGTCCGTCATGTTGCGGTACGTGAAGTCGCAGTGGTCCGGGTCGTTCAGGCTGCCCCAGCAGCCGAGCAGCACCCGCCGCCGGCCGACCTCCTCGTACCCGGGCAGGGCCTCGTAGAAGAAGTCGAAGAGGTCGTCGTGGAGGGGGACGACCTTCTTCATGAACTCCACGTACCGCATCAGCCGGGTGAGGTAGTCGGTGAAGAGCTGCACGGTGGCCACCGTGCCGACGCCGCCGGCGTAGAGGGTGGAGGGGTGGACGTGCCGCCCCTCCATCAGACAGAACATCTCCCGGGTGTACCGGCTGACCTGGAGCGCCTCCCGGTAGAACTCGCCCTCGATGGGGTTGAGGGCGCGCATGATGTCGGCGATGGTGCGGTACCCGTGGTCCCCGGCGTGGGGCGCCTCGGCGCGCTCGGCCTGCTCCAGCACCCCCGGGTTGGTCTCGCGGACCATCTTCTCGCAGTAGTCGACCCCGACCAGGTTCTCCTGGAAGATGTTGTGGTCGAACATGTACTCCGCGGCCTCGCCGAGGTTGATGATCCACTCGCCCAGGTGCGGCGGCTTCACCCCGTAGGCCATGTTCTGCGCGTACACCGAACAGGTGGCGTGGTTGTCGCCGCAGATGCCGCAGATCCGACTGGTGATGAAGTGGGCGTCGCGCGGGTCCTTGCCGCGCATGAAGACGCTGTAGCCGCGGAAGACCGACGAGGTGCTGTAGCACTCCGCGACCCGCTTCTGCTTGAAGTCGATCTTGGTGTGGATGCCCAGGCTGCCCACGATCCTGGTGATCGGGTCCCAGCTCATCTCCACCAGGCCGCTGCTGTCGCCGGCCGCCTTCGTCGTCGGTGCCATCTGTCAGTCGTGCCCTTTCGCGTACGGGGGTGGTGGCGGGCGGTGGCGGCGGCCGGCGCCGGTCACCAGGGGGAGCGGTATCCGGTGGTCAGCTCCCGCCCGGGGTGCCGCCACTTCGGTTCCTTGTCGACCGTCTTGGTGGTGATGGCGCGCAGCCGACGGATCGCGGCGCCGTAGGCGGAGCTGGCGTTCGAGGAGAGGTGGGAGCCCGGCGGGGCGTCCATGAACGGCATGAACTTGTCCGGGAAGCCGGGCATCGTGCAGGCGATGCAGATGCCGCCGACGTTGGGACAGCCGCCGATGCCGTTGATCCAGCCGCGCTTGGCGACGTTGCACTTGACCACCGGCCCCCAGCAGCCGAGCCGCACCAGGCATTCGGGGGTGCCGTACTCGGTGGCGAACTGCCCCTGCTCGTAGTAGCCGCCGCGGTCGCAGCCCTCGTGGACGGTCGCCCCGAACAGCCACGTCGGCCGCAGCCGGTCGTCGAGCGGGATCATCGGCGCCGCGCCCGCGAGCTGGTACAGCAGGTACGTCAGGGTCTCCGCGAAGTTGTCCGGCTGGATGGGGCAGCCGGGGACGCAGACGATGGGCAGCCCGGCCTTGGACTTCCAGTCCCAGCCCAGGTAGTCGGGCACGCCCATCGCGCCGGTGGGGTTGCCGGCCATGGCGTGGATGCCGCCGTACGTGGCGCAGGTGCCGATGGCGACGACCGCGGTGGCCTTGGGCGCCAGCCGGTCCAGCCACTCGCTGGTGGTGATGGGCTGGCCGGTCTCCGGATCGTCGCCGAAGCCGCACCAGTACCCCTCCTGCTTGATCTGCTCGTTGGGGATCGACCCCTCGACGACCAGCACGAACGGCTCGATCTCGCCTCGGTCCGCCTTGAAGAACCACTCGACGAAGTTGTCCGCGCCCTGGACCGGGCCGCACTCGTAGTCGATCAGCGGCCAGTGCACGGCGACCGGCGGCAGCCCGGGCAGTGCCCCGGTGACGATCTCCTCGATGCTCGGCTGCATCGCGGCCGTGAGGGCGACGGAGTCGCCGTCGCAGCTCAGCCCCGCGTTGATCCAGAGGATGTGAACCGGTCCGGGCTCGGTGTCCGCGCCGCCGGCGGCGCCGGTGTCGGCGGTAGCTGTCCCGCTCATGAGGATGCCTCCGTGGGAAGGGACGATTCACGCAAAATGTCCCATGCGGGTCATATCACTGCACGGCGGGGTCGAGCCGCCGAAGGGCTGCGGAGGTCGTCCGGAAGGCGGTGCGGTACGGGGCCGGGGGAGTGGCGCGCGATCGCCCAAGGCGGCCCTGCCCGGCTCGCGGCCGAGGCGGCGGGGACGCCCCCTAAGGATTGCTCGTCGCCGTGGCCTCCATCGGGGTGTTCCGCCGAGCGCGATGCGGCTGCGGGGCGCGGTAACGCCGTGGTGCGTGAGCGGCGACGGCGGCTGCGGGCCGTGGGTGGCTGGTCGCGCAGTTCCCCGCGCCCCTGCAACGCCCTGCCGGGCGTTCAGGGCGCGTGGGCGGTGGGGCCCGCGTCCGCAGGGGACAGAGGTCGGAACTGTGCATCAGCCAGCAGCCGTGAGCGCTCCCGGTCCATGACGGCGCGCCCGCGTATGGCACCTGTGTGGGCATCAGGGCGTGGGGAAGGCGGAGCGCCGGGGCTGGCCCGACGCCCGCAGGGCGCGGGAATGAGGGGCGCGGGGAACTGCGCGACCAGCCACGGACGGCCCGCGGTCGCCAAAGTTGCTCGCGCGCCACGGTGCCACCGCGCCGGCCCCGCCCACCCGCACGGGTGCTACGCGGTCGCGGGGCCCGCCGCGGGCTCGGTCGGGGCCACCTCCGGTCCCCGCGCACGGCGGGCCAGCAGCTTGCCCAGCTCCCACACGCACAGCAGCACGAGCGCCGCCAGCAGCGCCCAGCCGAACTGGCGCAGATCGATCTGCGTGGTGCCGAGGACGCGCCGGAAGCCGTCCACCTGGGTCACCACGACCGCGAGCACGAACTCCCCGAGCGCCGCCCAGTTCATCTGCTTGCTGTCGAAGGTGGACGCCCGCAGGACCGACTCCGTCTCGCTGCGGCACTCGAACGCGGCCACGATCAGACAGAGCGCGAACGCGGTGAATGCCGTCGACTGCCCGACGGCGACGCTGTCGAACTGCCGCTCGCCCAACTCGATCAGCCCGAGCAGCAGCACCGTGAGGGCCAGACCGCTCAGCCCCACGGTGGTGAGCAGGGACGGGGTGAGCACCGACTCGCCCCGCGGGCGCGGGTGGCGGCGCATCAGTCCCGGGCTCTCGCGGTCGAAGCCGAGGGCGAAGCCGAAGGGGGCGTTCACGACGAAGTGCACCCACAGCACCTGCGGCGGGGTGAACGGCTCGCCGGCGGCGATGTTGAGGACGGTCGCGCCGAGGAACGTCAGCACGAAGGTCACCAGCAGGAGCAGCACGAAACGGATGTACTTGGTGAGGTTGTCGTAGAGCTTGCGGCCCTCCTCCACCGCGTACACGATCGTGGCGAAGTTGTCGTCGGAGAGGATCATCCGCCCCGCGTTCTTCGCCACGTCGGTGCCGCTGCCCATGGCGATGCCGATGTCCGCCGCCTTGATCGCGGGTGCGTCGTTGACGCCGTCGCCGGTCATCGCGACCACGTCGCCCTTCTTCTTCAGCGTCTGCGCCAACAGCACCTTGTGCTCGGGCGCGACCCGGCCCACCACTCCGATGGCGTCGATGCGGGCGAGCTGCTCCCGCTCCGGCAGCGCCGCGAAGTCCGCGCCGAGCACGGCCTCGCCGGGGATGCCGAGTTGGCGGGCGATCGCCGCGCCCGTGGTGACGTCGTCGCCGGTGACCATCCGGACCCGGATGTGCGCCTGCTGGGCGCTGGCCACCGCGGCCCGGGACTCCTCGCGCGGCGGGTCGACCATGCCGACCAGGGCCGTCATCCGCAGCCCGGTGACGTAGCCGAGCAGGTCTCCGTCGGCGTCGAAGTCCGCGGGGTCCAGGTCCCGCGTCGCCGCCGCCATCACCCGGTGGCCCTCGCTGCCCATGCGCTCCGTCGCCTGCCGGGCGCGCTCGGCCGACTCCTCGGTCCACGGCACGGTGCGGCCACCGGCGAGTGCGGTCGCGGCCCGGGCCAGCACCGCGGGCGCCGCGCCCTTCACGTAGCAGCGCACCACCTCCCGGCCCGCGTCGTCGCGCGCCGTGTGGAAGGTGGCCATGAGCTTGTAGTCCGGGTCGAACGGCAGGGTGGCGAGGCGCGGCAGCGCCGCCCGGGTGGCGGCGATGTCGAGGCCCGCCTTGTGGCCGAGGACGAGCAGGGCGCCCTCCGTCGGGTCGCCCACGACCTTGCCCTCCACCAACTCGGCGTCACTGGCGACCAGGAACGGCACGATCGCGTCCTCGACGCTGGCGGTGGAGCCCGCGGCGCGGTGGACCTGGCCCTGGAGGTCGTACCCGGTGCCGGAGACGGTGTACCGGTCGGTCGGACTGAACACCTCGACCACGGTCATCTGGTTCATGGTCAGGGTGCCGGTCTTGTCGGAGTTGATCGCCGAGGTGAAGCCGAGGGTCTCGACGGACGGCAGGTCCTTCACGATGGCGTTGCGGCGGGCCAGGTTGAGGCTGCCGACCGAGAGGATCACCTGCGTCACCGTCGGCAGCGCCTCGGGGATGGCCGCGATGGCGAGCGAGACGGCGCTGACGAAGAGCGCGTCCCATGCCTGCCCCCGGGTACGTCCCAGGGCGAACATCACGATCATCGTCAGCCCGGCCGCGCCCGCGATCCACAGCGTCAGGTTGTCGAGCTGCCGGGTGAGCGGGGACTGTTCGGCGCGCGTGGTGGTGAGCATCCCGGAGATCCGGCCGAGTTCGGTGCCGGTGCCGGTGCCGGTGATCACCAGCACCCCGCTGCCGTGGGTGACCGGGGTGTTCATGAAGGCCATGTTCGACTGCTCGCCCGGGCCGAGGTCGCCCTGGAGGGTCCCGGCGTCCTTGGGCGCCGGGACGCTCTCCCCGGTGAGGGCGGACTCGTCGATCTGGAGGGCGCTGGCGGCGACGATCCGCCCGTCGGCCGGCACCTGGTCGCCGGCCGCGAGCAGCACGACGTCCCCGGGGACCAGCTCCTGCGCCGCGATCTGGGACTCCCGCCCGTCGCGCCGCACGCGGGCGGTCGCCTTCATCATCGACTTCAGCGCGTTCATCGCGCTCTCCGCCTTGCCCTGCTGGCGCAGCCCGACGACCGCGTTGAGCAGGGTGAGCAGCACCAGCAGAATGCCGGTGCTCCACTCGCCGATCGCCAGCGAGACGACCGCGGCGGCCACCAGGATCAACTGCATGTAGCTGCGATACTGGTCGAGGAAGCGGCGCCAGGTGGGCTGCGGCTTCTCCTCGGGCAGCGCGTTCGGCCCGTGCTGCTGGAGCAGTTCGGCCGCCCGGGCCGCTGAAAGCCCGGTGGCGGGATCGACGGAGAAGGCTGCCGCGACCTCGGCCGGCTCGCGCGCGTACCAGGCGGGCGCGGCCCGGTCGCCGCCGTCGGCCGGCTCAGCCGCGGTCACGGCCGTGCCTCCGCTTCCCGCCGCCCTTCTTCCTGCGCTTCCCGCCTCCGTCGCCGCCCGGGCCCGCGGCGTCCGGGTGCCCGGTCGCGTACGGATCGGCGGACGCACCCTTCGGCGCCTCCTCCTCCAACTCGCGGCGGGCGGTGCGCAGGTCCTCCCGGGCCCGTTTGCCGAGCGTGGGGTACTGGGGGTCGATCTCCATCAGGGTGTGCACCAGCACCGCGGACGCACAGATGCGGGCGAACCACTTGCGGTCCGCCGGGACGACGTACCAGGGCGCCCAGGGCGTGCTGGTCGCCGACAGCATCTCGGAGAACGCCTGCTGGTAGTCGTCCCAGAAGCGGCGCTCGCGCACGTCGGCCGCGGAGAACTTCCAGTTCTTCTCCGGCAGGTCGATCCGCTTGAGGAAGCGGATGCGCTGCTCCTCCTTGGAGAGGTTCAGGAAGATCTTGACGACCTTGAAGCCGTTGTCGGTGAGGTAGCGCTCCCAGTTGTTGATCTCGCGGTAGCGGCGCTCCCAGATCCCGGCGCGCCGGGCCGGGGCCGGCAGCTTCTGCCGGTCCAGCACGTCCGGGTGCACCCGGACGACCAGGACCTCCTCGTAGTGGGAGCGGTTGAAGACGGCGATGCCGCCGCGGTCGGGCAGCTGCTTGCCGTACCGCCACAGGTAGTCGTGGTCCAACTCCTCCGCGGAGGGCACCTTGAAGCTGCTGACCCGCACGCCCTGCGGGTTCATCCCGCTCATCACGTGCCGGATGGTGCCGTCCTTGCCGCCGGCGTCCAGCGCCTGGAGGCACACCAGCACGCCGTACGTGTCCTGGGCCGCCAGCCGCGCCTGGTACTCGGTCAGCAACCCGACTCCGGTGCGCAGCAGCTCCACGCCCTGGCTCTTCTTGAGGTGGGCCCGGTAGCGGGGATCGAAGTCCTCCGCCAGGTCGACCTCGGAACCGGGGACGACCCGCAGAGGCTCAATGAAGTCCGCGATGCGCCTGGCTCTCTTGTCCGCCATGGCCGACCAGCCCTCCTCCCCGCACAGGGGTATCCGCCAGCATTCGCGCGGACGGGTGAGCCGGCAAGCGCGGCGGACCGTTCGGGTGGGTGCCCGCGGTGCGCCCGGGGGGCCTCAGTCGATCGTCAGCACGAGCTTGCCGAACTGGTTGCCCTGCGCCAGCGCGGCCAGCGCCCGCGGCCCCTCGGCCAGCGGGAAGGCCCCGTGCACCACCGGTCGGATGCGGTGCTCGTCGACCAGCCGCAGCATGGCCGCGAACTCCTCGGCGCTGCCCATCGAGGTGCCGATCAGGCTGATCTGCCGGAAGAACAGCTCCCGCAGCGACACCGCGACGTCCGGGCCCGTCGTGGCGCCCAGGGTGACCAGTCGGCCCCCGGCGCGCAGCGTGCCGAGGGCGGCGTCGAAGGTCGCGGAGCCCACGCTGTCGACGACCAGGTCCACGGACCGGCCCAGCTCCGCGCCCCAGTCCGCCCCGCTGTCCAGCGCCTGGTCGGCGCCCAGGTCACGGGCGCGCCGCAGCTTCTGGCCGCTCCGGGAGGTGACGCTCACCCGGGCCCCGACCGCCTTCGCCATCGCCAGTGCGAACGTCGCGACCCCGCCGCCGATGCCGGGCAGCAGGACGTGCTCCCCGGCGCGCAGCCCGCCCCGGGTGAACAGCGCCCGGTAGGCCGTGACCGCCGCGAGCGGCAGCGCCGCTGCCTCGGCCCAGTCGAGGTGACCGGGCTTCGGCAGGGCATTGCGCGCCGGTACGACCACGTACTGGGCGAACGTGCCGTGGCGCGGGCCGCCCAGGATCTCGGGCAGCTCGGGCACCTCGGCCGCGCGCTCCCAGCCGACGGTGGGGTCGACGATCACCTCGTCGCCCACCGCCAGCTCGGTGCCGGTGCCCACGGCCGCCACGACTCCGGCGCCGTCGGCACCCAGCACCAGGGGCGCGTCAGCCGGAGAGCGGCCCTCCGCCACGAACAGGTCGCGGTGGTTGAGCCCGGCTGCCCGCAGCCGGATGAGCGCTTCGCCCGGGCCGACCGACGGAACGGACCGTTCCGCGACCGTCACCCCGGAGAGCCCGCTCGTCCCCGCATGCAGCACAGCACGCATTCGCTCCATCGTGCGCCTCGCCCTTCCTCGGTTCGTCCATGGACGTGATCGACAGATCACCTCCGTTGCAACCGGGCGAGGACCAGCATTGATTCCCTGGGGCGGCGCCGTGCGGCCGGGGTGCGTCACCCCGGTGTCTGCCGCGCCGCACGACCGACCGGCGGCCGTCGTCGGCGGCCACGGCCAGACAAGCGGCTATCAGCACCACGTTCTTGATGATGTACTGCCCCTCCATCGTCGGGGCCGGCACCTGAGCGCTCCACATCTGGTCCGGGAGGATGAGCAGGGCGGAGAAGACTCCGCCCATGTGCAGGAAGAAGGCCGCCAACACCAGCCGCAACAGCACTCCGGTGACCAGCCCGAGGCCGATCGCGGTCTCGAAGAGCGCCAGGAGGGGACGGGAGGTCCCCGGGGGCACCATGCCGAAGGCAAGGACGTCCATCGTCTGCGTGGCGACGTCCTGCGCCGGACTGGCGCCCGGGACGAACTTCGTGACGCCGAACCAGACGAAGACCAGTCCGACCGAGACCCGGAGGATGGTGGTGCTGTGCCGTCGGTAACGACACAGGGCGGCATCGAGGATGCCAGTCAACGCATAACTCCTTGTGGGGGGTTGATGAAACTTGTGGGGGATGTTTCACCAGCGAACACGCTATAAGGCGATCGGCGCCCTCGTAAAGGTCTGGACCAATATTCCATCAGGGGAGATGGTCCAGGTCCGCTGTCAACCCCGAACCCGGGACCTGCGTCAGGAACCCTCCAGCAACGCCAGGACGGGCCCTCCCACGAGCCCCAGCGCCACCGAGCCGGCCGCCGCCGCGTACGCGGTGACCGCGGCCGGCCGGACGAGGCCCGCAGCGCCCGCCGCGCCGGCCGGCCCGGGCCCACGGAAGGTCGCCACCGTCGGCGCGATCCACCGCAGGTAGTAGAAGAGCGACGCCACCGTGTTCGCCGCGGCCACCACCGCGAGCCAGGCGAAGCCCCCGTCCACGGCCGCGCTGAACGCGGTCACCTTGCCGAGGAACACCGCGGTCGGCGGCGTCCCCACCAGCCCCAGCAGACAGACCGCGAGCGCGCCCACGAGCGCGGGACTGCGCCGCCCGAGCCCCCGGTACGCGTCGATCGTGCGCCGCCCCGGCACCGCGCACACCACGGCGAACGCCCCCAGGTTCGTCAGCGCGTACGCCGCCAGATAGAAGAGCAACGCCGGCTGCGCCAGCCCCGTGCGCCCCACCACCGCCACCGGCAGCAGCAGATAACCGACCTGACTGATCGTCGAGTACGCCAGCAGCCGCCGGACGTCCTGCTGGAAGAAGGCCGCCAGATTGCCGAGCGTCATCGACGCCGCCGAGACCACGGCCACCAGCGCCGCCCAGGGCACCTCCGCCCCGGCGACCGCCTCCGCCCCCAGCCGGTACAGCGCCGCGAGCGCCGCCACCTTCGGCACCGTGGTCAAGAACGCGGCCACCGGCGCCGCACTGCCCTGGACCGCGTCCGGCACCCAGAAGTGCCCCGGCACGCCCCCGGCCTTGAACAGCAGCCCCGCCGTCACCGCGACGACGCCCACCGTCGCCAGCGCCAGCGGCCCGCCCGGCAACTCCGCCCGCAGGGCGGGGTAGCCGACCCCGCGGGCGGCTGCGTACAGCAGCGTGATCCCGCCCAGCATCACGATTCCGAGCAGCGCCCCCACCACGTAGTACTTCATCGCCGCCTCGGTGCCCGCCGCGTCCTTGCCGAAGCCGGCGAGCACGTACGAGGGGACGCTCGCCAGCAAGTACGCGGCGGCCAGCAACAGCAGGTCCGCGCTCCCCGCCAACAACAGGGCGCCCAACGAGGCGAGTTGCAGCAGCACCGCGTACTCGCTCTGCCGCGGGTGCCCCGCCAGCGGACGGACGCCGAGCGCCAGGACGACCAGCAGCCCGCCGAGGACGATGATCCGGCTCGCCGAGGTCACGTCGTCCACCACGAACGCGCCGCCGAAGGCGGGGCCCGGCGGCTGGAGCGCCGCGGCCACGATCCCCGCCGCGGCGGCCCCGTAACCCAACGCCGCCACCGGCCACTGCCGGGCCCGCGGCAGCCAGCACCCCAGGAGCAGCCCCCCGACGGCGGAGGCCGCCAACAACACCTCCGGCAGCAGGTCGAGCGGGTTCTCCTCCATGCCGGCCATCGCGATCGCACCCGCAGCGCCCAGCGCGTCAAGGGCGCCGCTCACCGCGCCACCAGCATCAACACGGCCCGGGACGCCGGCTCCACCACGTCCAACAAGAAGCGCGGTGCCACCCCGATGACCACCGCGAGCACCAGCAGCGGCGCGATCGACCCCACCTCGTGGGCCCGCAGGTCACCGAAGGGCCGGGCGGCACCGGGCGCGCGCGGCAGCCGCAGCGGACCGAGCAGGATCCGCTGCACCGCCCGCAACAGCAGCCCCGCGGTCAGGGCGATCCCCAACGCCGCGAGCACGGTCGCCACCGGCCGCGGCCCCAGGCTGCCCGCCAGGATCTGGAACTCCGCGATGAAACCGGAGAACCCGGGCAGCCCCAGCGAGGCGAAGGCCGCCGCGCCCGTCAGCGCCGCGAACACCGGCGCCGGGCCCGCGAGCCCCGAGTACGCGGCCATGTCATGGGTGCGCCCCCGCTCGTACAGCACCCCCGTGAGCAGGAACAGCGCCCCGGTGAGCAGCCCGTGACTGACCATCTGCACCACCGACCCGGTCACCGCGAGGTGCCGGGCGCCCTGCCCGGGGGCGGAGACGGCCGCCGCCGCACCGACCGCCAGCACGACGTACCCCATGTGGTTGACCGAGGTGTACGCCACCATCCGCTTGAAGTCCCGCTGCGCCAGCGCCACCAGCGCCCCGTACAGCACCGACACCACGCCGACCGCGACGAAGACGAGCGCGTACGCCCGCAGGGCACCCGGCAGCAGCGGCACCACGATGCGCAGGAAGCCGTACGTGCCCATCTTCAGCAGCACCCCCGCGAGGATCGCCGACCCCGCGGCGGGCGCCTCGGTGTGCGCCGGCGGCAGCCAGGTGTGGAACGGCACCGTCGGCGTCTTGACCGCGAGCCCCACCCCGACCGCCAGCAGCACGAGCGTGGCGTACGCCCCCGCGCCCGGCAGCGGGTTCTGCCGCGTCAGGTCCACCATGTCGAAGGTGTGCGGCGCCGCCGCCAGGTACAGCCCGATGAACCCCAGCAGCAGCGCCAGCGAGCCGACGAAGGTGTACAGGAAGAACTGGAGCGCGGCCCGCGCCGCGCCCCGGTGCCCCCAGCCCGCGATGACGAAGTACATCGCCACGATAGACAGGTCGAAGAAGACGAAGAACAGGATCAGGTCCAGGGCCGCGAAGAGGCCGAGGCAGGTGGTCTGGAGGAAGAGGAAGAGCGCGGCGAACTCCCGTGCCCGCCGCCGCTCGTGCAGCGCGTACACCGCGCACGCCAGGAAGAGCACGCACGTCAGCGCCACCAGCGGCAGCGAGAGCCCGTCGAGCCCGACGTGGTAGCCGATGCCGACGCTCGGGATCCACCGCACCCGTGTCTCGTGCTGGATGCCGCCGCCCGGGCCGTACCCCGCCCACAGGACCAGCGCCAGCGCCAACTCGACCGCGGCCGTGACCGTCCACACCAGCGGGAACACCCGCTGCGGCGTGCGGCGCGGCAGGCACAGCGAGGCCGCCGCCACGGCGGTCGGCAAGAGGACGAGGACGGTGAGCACGCGGGCATCACCCCGATCCGGCGAGGACGGCGAAGAGGACGAGGACGACGGAGAGCACCGCGAACGCGGACACCGCCTGGGCGAGGTACTGGTGGACCTGACCGGTCTGGGGCCGGCGGGCGAGGCGGCCGAGGCGCGCGGTGGCGCCCGCGATGCCGTGGACGGCTCCGTCCACCCGGCGCTCCAGGGCCGCGTCGACCCAACGGGCCAGCCGCACCGCCCCCCGCGCCGACGCCGTGACCGCCCGGTGGAGCACCCGGTCGTCGAACGCGGCCAGCGCTCCGGCCGTCGCCAGCACGGGCCGCACCACCAGCAGGCGCACGGCGGTCGCGAGCCCCAGCCAACCGGCGAACCAGGCGCGCACCGGCTGCGGCAGCGGCGCCCCGGCCGCCCCCCACCGCCAGCAGACGGCGGAGGCGAGAAGGGCCAGCGCGCCGGAGAGCACGAACTCCCCGGCGTGCGGCTCGACCTGCGGACCGGCGCCCAGCACCCGGACGAACGCGTCGCGCAGCGGCGGGAAGGCGACGAACGTCAGCAGCGGACAGGCCGCCGCGAGCGGCACCAGGGCGAGCCGGGCGAAGAGCGGCGGCGCCCCCGCCCGTCGACGCTCCCCGACGAGGACGAACCACAGCGCCCTGGTCGCGTACACCGCGGAGACCACGGCGGCGGCCAGTCCCGTGGCGTACAACCACGGCCCGTGCTGCGCCGCTGCCGCGAGCACCAGGTCCTTCGCCGCCCACAGGGCGAGCGGCGGCAGCCCGGCCAGCGTGAGGGCCGCGACGACGAAGGCCGCACCCGTGGCGCGGTCCGCCCGTGCGGCGCCCCGCAGCGCCGGCAGCACCTGGGTGCCGAGCAACGCCAACCACGCGCCCGCGACGAGGAACGCGAGGCTCTTGGCCGCGGCGTGCGCCATCAGTTGCAGCGTGCCCCCGGCGAGGCCCCCGGCCCCCGCCGCCAGCACCATGAAGCCGATCTGGGCACAACTGGAGGCGGCCAGCAGTTGCTTGAGGTCCCGCTGCGCCACCGCCACCAGCCCCAGGGCGAGGGCGGTCGCGGCACCGGTCCACGCGACGAGCGGCGCACCCCAGCCCGACGCGCGGAGCAGCGGCTCCAGCCGCAGCAGCAGATACGCCCCCGCCACCACCATCGTCGCGGAGTGCAGCAGCGCGGAGACCGGGCTCGGGCCCTGCATGGCGCGCGAGAGCCAGTGGCTGAACGGGAGCTGGGCCGACTTGCCGAGGGCGGCCACCACCACCCCGGCGCAGACCACCGACAGCCAGGGCCCGCCCGCCTCGTGCAGGCGGTCCAGCGCGAGCGAGCCGGACGGCACGCCGGCGAGCGCCGCGCCCGCCGCCACGTACAGCCCGACGTCGGCGGCCCGGGTCGTGAGGAACGCCGTGCCCGCGGCCCGCACCCTGACCGGCTCCCGCCACCAGTAGCCGATCAGCGCCCAGGACACCGCCCCCATCGCCTCCCACCCCATCAGCAGGGTGAGCAGGTCGACGGCGGTGACCGTGGTCAGCATCGCGCCGCTGAAGAGCAGCATCAGCCCGAAGAAGCGGGCCCGGGCCTCGCCGGGCCCGATGCTCCAGACGCTGAAGAGCAGGACGACGGCGGCCACGGCCGTGACGGTCACCACGAGCAGCGCGGACAGCCCGTCGACGCGCAGGTGGAACGGCAGCCCCGCCAGCAGCGGGCCTCGGGCCTCGGGCCGGGTGACGGCAGCCGCGCAGGCGAGGCCGAGGTCGACGGTGCCCAGTGCCACGGCGGCGGGGGCGGCGAACCGGTCGGCGCGGCGCCCCGCGCACGCCAACAGCGCCCCGCCGCCCAGCGGCAGGCCGATCAGCGCCCACAGGAGCCCGCTCACCCCCGCAGCTCCGTCGCACCGTCGGTGACGTCGACCTCGCGGGCCCGGAAGAGCGCGGTGACCACGGCGAAGCCGATCGCCATCTCCACGGCCATCACGGTCACCGCGAGCACCACCAGCACCTGGCCGTCCGCGGACGCCGGGGCGACGTACCGCCACACGCCGGCGGCGGCCACGATCACCCCGCCCAGCATCAGCTCCAGACCCATCATCAACATCACCACGGACTGCTGGGTCAGTGCGCCGAACAGCCCCACCGCGAGCAGCGCGGCGGCGAGCAGCAGGACCGCTTCCAGACTCATCGGCCCACCCCGCCCGGCGCGGGGTCCGCCGCCCGGGCCGCGGACAGGTCGTCGCCGTAGCGGTCGTACCGACCGCGCCGGGTCGCCAGTACCACCGTGCCGACGATGGCGGCGAACAGCGCCATCCCGAGCGTCATCATCGTCAACATCTGAGGGCCCATCAGAGAGAGCCCCAGTTGCTCGGTCGCATCGGCCGGCGGCCGGCCGCGCCGCTTCGGCCAGGGCGTCAGGACGACGGCGGCGGCGAGGGCGGCGAACAGCGCCGTGCAGATCACGGCGGCGCCCCGGGTGTTGTGCACCATCGTCATCGGCATCAGACCGGCCGGGTTCATCATGAACATCACCATGAAGACCGCCATCAGGGCCATCTCGACGGTCATCATCAGCACGATCACCACGCCCAGGTAGTCCAGGCCCAGCAGCACCACCACGCCGCCCGTGCACAGCAGCGAGGTCAGCAGCGCATAGGTGGCCCGGGCCATCGAGTCGAAGCGGAACACCCACACCGCGGCGACGACCGCGACGGCAGCGAACACCCAGAAGACGACGTCGATCACCGTCACCTCACCTCACCGCCCTCCCGGGCCCGGGCCCCAGGACGCCGTCACGGGACCAGCACCAGGACGGCGACCACCAGGGCCTGGAGCAGCACCAGCGGCACCAGCACCAACCAGGCCAGCTCCACGTACCGGTCCATCCGCAGCGCCGGCAGCCGCTCCCGCACCGCGCCCAGCACCGCGAGGACGACCGCCGTCTTCACCAGCGTCCAGGCCCACCCCGGCAGCCAGGGCCCGTGACCGCCACCGAGGAACAGCGGCACCGAGAACGACGCGGTGACCACCAGCAGCAGCCACCGGCCGCCCAACAACGCCAGTCGGTCCGCCCCGGACAGCTCGGCCGCGACGCCGCCCGCCACGTCGCCCCCGGTCGGCCGGTCGAACGGCCCCCAGAACGACATCGCGAGGGCACTGGCGAGATAGACCGCGAACGCCACCGGCATCCACACCACGAACCACAGCGACTCCTGGGCGTCGACGACGTCCCCCACGCGCAGCGACTGGGCGCCCAGTGCGGCCGTGGTGAGGGCGAACATGTGCGGCAGTTCGTACGCCAGCCCCTGCGCCAGGAACCGGTAGCCGCCGATCAGCGCCAGCGCCGAGTTCGGCCCCCAGCCCGCCAGCCACACCGCGGCCCAGGCCAGCGCCTCCATCGCGTTGAACCACACCACGCCGACGGACGGATCGGCGACGGCGGTGGCGCCCAGCGGCAGGACGGCCCCGGCGAGCACCGCAGCCACCGGCACCAACACCACGCCGACCCGCAGCAGCACGGTGTCGGCGGCGGGCGTGCGGCGCGGCTGCTGCACGAGCAGCCGCAGCCCCTCTCGTACGGGCGCGGCGGCGTGGCGCGCGAGGGCCCGGGTCGAGGTCGGGCGGCCGGCGAGCACCGAGTGGAAGGCGGCGGTGGCCAGTGCGGCGCCCGTCAGGGCGAAGGGCAGCACCACGGTCGCCCACAGGGGCGCGACGTCAGCCACGGGCGACCTGCGCCGACTGCGCCAACTCGTCGACGTCCGGGTCGAGGCTGGCGACGATCAACCGGGCCGCGGCGAACTCCGCCCCGGGCAGCAGGTGCTCAAGCGCCAGCAGCAGTGCGGCGGACGGCGGCTGCGGGCGGTCCACCCTGCCGCGGGGCCCGAGCGCGTCGGTGCGGGGCAGCGGCCGGAGGTCGCCGAAGTCGGCGGCGCTGCGGACGACGTCGTCGAGCCAGACGTGGACGCGGTCGAGGGCGTCCCCGTCGGCGACCAGGGCCGGTCCCGTCACCCCCAGCTGATGGGCGCGCAAGGACGGCAACGGGCCGAGTCCGGCGGTCAGCCAGCGCAGCGTCCGGGAGCGGGCGACCCGGCGGACGAACGGCCCCGGGTCCGGTGTGCTGCCCGCAAGGACGCCGTCCCGCAGCCGGCGGGCGCTCGCGGCGGCGGCCGGCCAACCGCTGACGGCGAGGAAGCGGCCGAGGCTGTCGAGGTGCGCCGCGCAGCGGCGCCGGGCCGCCTCGTCCCGTGTGACGGCCTGTCCGCGCAGCGCCCGTAGCCAGGGCTCGTTCCAGTACGGCTCCGTCCCCTCGGGGGCGGGGAGACAGCGCACGTCGGCGCGCTGGACGACGTCGCCCTGGAGCGCGGTGTCCAGCACCAGTCCGCACGGCCAGTCGGTGAGGGCGGGTCCGAGGGGGAGGTGGAGCAGGTCCAGCCGCAGTCCGTCGCGGTCGTCCGCCCGGTCGGCCATCGACCGCTCGGCGCCGTTCGGACCTTTGGGCTCCTCGGGTTCCTTGAGTCCTGTGAGGGCGTACGAGTCGGGCGGCGCCGGTACCTGCGTCAGCAGCGCCGCCCCCGCGTCCAACTGCGCTGCTACGGATGAGGGCGTCGGGAGGACGACCCTCGCCCGGGGCGCGGGCACCTGCCGCCACACCGCCTCCACCCAGTCGTCCCCGCCCGCGCCGTCGCCGGCGACCACCAGCAGATTGGCCGCGGCCGGCGCCGCGACCCGCGGCCAGCCGCGCCGGTGGACCTCGGCCTCCGCCGCCAACCGCACGGCGGTCGCACCGGGTCGGGCCACCAGCAGAACGCCCGGCCGGGCCACGGCCGCCCGCCGCAGCGCGGCCCTCAGGCCCATCGGAACGCCCCCTCGCGCCAGGCGTAGGAGACGGCGGCGAACAGGATGCCGAGGAAGAGGAACATCTCCACCACCGCGCTCGTCCCCACGTCGGCGACGACCGTCGCCCACGGGTACATGAACAACATCTCCATGTCGAAGGCGAGGAAGACCATCGTGACGGGGTACCAGCGCGCGTGGTAGCGCGAGAAGGCGTGCTCACGCGGCGCGAGCCCGCCGCTGAAGGGGTCCGCCACCAGTGGCCGGCGCACGACGGCGAGCCAGGCGCCCCCGCCGTACAGGAGCGCGACGCCCGCCGCGACGACGCCCAGCAGGACCAGCACCGGTTCCCATGCACTCATCGCGCCCATGGTGCGGCCTGGGAGCGCCGGGCCGCGGCAGGCGCGCCCGTGGACGCGACCGCCGAGGGCGACGGGGGAGGGTGGTGGGCCGCCCGGCCCCCAGAGCGAGGACGGCCCACCGGTTCAGCGATCCCTCACATGCGCGCCCTAGCGGCCCTGGAGCGCCTTGACGTTGTTGCCGAAGGTCCAGTTCCGGGATCCGTCCCAGTTCAGGGACCAGGTCATCAGGCCCTTGAGGGATCCGCCGTAGCTGTTCCACGCCTGGGAGACCAGGCTCGGCGGCATGTAGCCGCCGCCGGCGCCCTGCTGGGCGGGCAGCCCCGGGACCTGCTTGTCGTACGGAACCCGGATCGTGGTGCCCTGGATGACCAGCCCGCGGTTGAGGCAGTCGGTCTGCGCCCGGAAGCCCTCGACCGTGCCGGCCTGGTAGGAGTCGCCGGAGCAGCCGTAGTAACTTCCGTTGTAGTACTGCATGTTGAGCCACCACAGCCGGCCGTTGTCCGCGTACTTCTTGATGATCGGCAGGTACGAGCCCCAGATCGAGCCGTACACGACGCTGCCGCCGGTGACGTACGCCGTCTCGGGGGCCATGGTCAGGCCGAAGTTCGGCGGCATCTGGGCGAGCACGCCGTCGATGATGCGGATCAGGTTCGCCTGGGAGGCGGAGAGCTGGTTGATGTTGCCGCTGCCGACCAGACCGGTCTCGATGTCGATGTCGATCCCGTCGAAGTTGTACTTCTTCAACAGGGGGACGACGGTGGCCACGAACCGGTCGGCGACCGCGCTGGAGCTCAGGTCGATGCCGGCCGCGGCGCCGCCGATGGACATCAGGATGGTCATGCCGTCCGCCTTGGCCTGGCACATCTCGGCCGGGGTGGCGACCTTGACGGTGTTGTCCATGCCGTCTTCCCACAGCACGGTGCCGTCCGAGCGGATGACGGGGAAGGCGGCGTTGAGCACGTTGTAGCCGTGGGCCCGGATGCGGGAGTCGGTGATCGGGACCCAGCCGAGCGGCGGGTGGACGCCGTTGGCGGCGCCGTCCCAGTTCTCCCAGTAGCCGTGCAGCACCTTGCCGGTGGGCTTGGACTTCACCGGACAGGTCTCCGCCGCCGAAGTCCTTGCCGCGGCCCGCACTCCGGTCTGGGCCACCACCTCGGGTGCGCTCTGCGGCGCGGCCCAGGGCGCGCCCTGTCGGTCGCGCAGGACGGTGGTGCGCTCCGTGACATCGGCGCCGGATGCCTGGCCGGGGGCCACCGCGGCGAGCAGGGGTACGGCGATCGCAGCGGCCAGGCCGGCTCCGAGCAGCCGGGACAGACGACCTCTCATGCTGTGCTCCCTTCCTGTCCGCACAGGTCGCCCACAGCGGGTGGTCGACGACGAGCGACCGGGGACGGGGGGCGGGACACGGCGAAGGGGGGTGTGGGGGGAATGCGGCCGAGCACGCTCACCTCCTGGGACTGTGGGGGGCCTGGAGACGTACGTGGGGGTGTTGGGCACAACGTAGGTTGGTCCAGACCTATCGTCAAGAGGTCTGGACCAAAGGGGAGTTGAGGTCCCAGACAGTGCCTCGACGGTGCCTCAGGAGCCCACCGGTCGACGCTGGCCCCATGGCCGGTCCTCGTCCCCCGGGCTAGCCATCACCCGCTGACCGGCCTTCGAGCACCGGCCGGCGGGCGTCCGTCACCGGTGGTGGTGGAACACGACCTCGGGATGCTGGGCCGAAGGGCCCGCCAGCACCGGCTGCGCCACCCCCTTCAGATGCTGGTCGAAGAAGGCCGCGAGATAGGTGCGCACCAGGTCAGCGGCGCGCGGGGCGGGCAGCGGCGGCTGCGGCAGCCCGAAGTGCGCCAGGATCAACGGGAAGTCGGAGAAGGAGCCGTGGTCCGAACCGGCCACCGTCAGCCAGCGCTTCCAGCCGTCCAGCGTGGGCCACATCCGGTCCCAGGTGGTGTCCTTGCCGCCCGGCCGGTGCACGTCGTCGTCGGTGCCCAGCATCATGAACGGACGACCGCCGAGCCCCTGCGGGGGCAGGTCCTCCCAGAACGCCCCGTCCATGTTGACCCCGGCGAGCACCCGCCGGTCGCCCGCCATCGTCGACGCGGCACTGGCGCCGCCGATCGAATGCCCGGCCATGCCTATCCGTCGGCGGTCGATCAGCTGTGCCAGCGCGGGGTGGTGCCGCTCCGCCTGGCGCCCGGTCAGCCGGTCCAGCAGGAACGACACGTCCTTGGCGCGCGTGGAGGTGACCACGCTGGCGGGCACCCCGTCCACGTCCAGCGCCTTGCAGGCCACGCAGGACAGTGTCCGCCCGCCCGGCATCGACGTGCCGAAGGACTCGTACGCATGGTCCACCAGAGCGACCGCGTAACCCCGGCTGGCGAGGTCCTCGGCGGCGTTGGTGAGCGTCAACCGGGACGCGCCGAAGCCCGGCGAGAGCACCACCAGGGGGAACTTCCCCGCCGCGGGCCGCGCCCCGACCCGGCTGTGGGTCCGCGTCGCGCTCAACACCTCAGGCGGCACGCCCTGCACCCCGAACCCTTCGACCAGGGCCTTGGCCTCCGCCGTGGTCAGGTACCGCGCGGGGGCACCGTCACCGCCCCGGCGCGCCGCGGGGTAGTGGACCGTCACCATCAACTCGCGCCCGTCGGCCGTCGGCACCCAGGGGTCCTTGCGGGAGCGGTCGACGAGGTGGAGGACCGAGCTGCCGACCCCGTACTGACCGGTCGGGCGCGGCAGTTGCATGGCCTGCTTGTGGGGGGCCTCGGCAGCCGGCGCGGCTGAGGGCGCCCCGGCGGCGGACGCCGAGGACGCCACCGCGACCGGCAGCGCGAGGCTCAAAGCGAGGGCGACCGCCGTGGCGGTGCGGGTGATTCGCATCATGCAAGAGACGTTAGGGCGTACAACTCCCGCTCCGCGTCAGACCGTGGGAGGTCGCTTCGTGCATCTTCAGTAGGTGCCGGGGCGCGACGACGTACGCCTGTGGGCGGTTGCCGCCGCGCCCTTTCGCCAACTGTGGGCCGATGCACACCAGCAGGACGTGGCAAGGCCCCTCGCGGCCCCCGCGACCTGCGAAGTCCCGCCCGGTGCAACGGCGGTGGCGCTACGGCTTGCGGGCCACGCCGCAGTACGCGTCCACGTCCTCGTGCACCGCCCCGTCCTCCGCCCGCCACCGGGTGACCTGCGCGACCCCGGGCTCCAACAGCTCCAGGTCGTCGAAGAAGCCGGTGATCTCCGCCACGCTGCGCACGTAGTAGGGCACGGCCCCGCTGTCGTTGTACGCCTTGGACGCGGCGATCATCCCGTCGCTGGTGGCCGTCGAGTCGCTGATCACCAGGAAGCTGCCCGACGGCAGCCCCGCCATCAACGACGACACCAGTGCCTTGGCCTGCTCGTGGTCGGCGACGTGCCCGAGCACGTTGAGCAGCATCAGGGCCACCGGCTGGGACAGGTCCAGGGTGGCGCCCGCCTCCCGGAGGATCTTCTCCGGCGAGTACAGGTCGGCGTCGATGTACGCCGTCTTCCCCTCGGGCGTGCTGGTCAGCAGCGCGCGGGCGTGCGCGAGGACGAGCGGGTCGTTGTCCACGTACACGATGTGCGCGTCGGGCGCCACGCGCTGCGCCACCTCGTGGGTGTTGTCGGCGGTCGGCAGCCCGGTGCCGACGTCCAGGAAGTTGCGGACGCCCTGCTCCGTCGCCAGGTGGCGCACCGCGCGCCCCAGGAAGTGCCGGCTGGTGCGCGCCACGTCCACCAGGCCCGGGAAGATCTGCTTGATGTGGTCCCCGATCTCCCGGTCCACCTCGTAGTTGTCCTTGCCGCCCACGAAGTAGTTCCAGAAGCGGGCCGAGTGCGGCTTACCCGTGTCAATTCGGGCGCGCACGTCGGCGGTGGAAGCGAACCGGGGGTCACGGTCGGGCATGGAAGCGCCTCCTGCAGGGAGCCAAAAGCTTTTCTTGATCAGTGAACCATGAAGGCATCTCCGCGGGGAGACCCAGCTCACGTCTTGCGGTGCCGCACGCAGGGCAGGGGCCGGTCGGGACCGGATGGCGGGGGCCTGTCGGGAGGTGGCCGACCACCAGATATCTTGACATCGAGCAATCGGATATCTTGACATCGAGCAATGTTGCAGACGTGGAGTGGAGCGGAGCACCCGGTGACTGATTCAACGATCATCTACACGCACACCGACGAGGCCCCGGCCTTGGCGACGTATTCGTTCCTGCCGGTCATCAAGGCGTACGCCGCCACCGCCGGGGTCGCCGTGGAGAGCCGTGACATCTCCCTGGCCGGCCGCATCATCGCCCACTTCCCGGAGCACCTGGAGGAGGGCCAGCGGATCGAGGACGCCCTCGCGGAGCTGGGCGAGCTGGCCAAGACGCCGGACGCCAACATCATCAAGCTGCCGAACATCTCCGCCTCGATCCCGCAGCTCAAGGCCGCGGTCGCCGAGCTCCAGGAGAAGGGCTACGCCCTCCCCGACTACCCGGACGACCCCAAGACGGACGAGGAGCGCGACGTACGCGCCCGGTACGACAAGGTCAAGGGCAGCGCCGTGAACCCGGTGCTGCGCGAGGGCAACTCCGACCGCCGCGCCCCCGCGTCGGTGAAGAACTACGCCAAGGCCCACCCGCACCGCATGGGCGCCTGGTCCGCGGAGTCGAAGACCAACGTCGCGACCATGACCGCCGACGACTTCCGTTCCACGGAGAAGTCCGCGGTCGTCACCGAGGCGGGCTCGCTCCGCATCGAGCTGGTCGGCGAGGACGGCACCGCCACCGTGCTGCGCGAGTCGGTCCCCGTGCTCGCCGGCGAGGTCGTCGACGCCTCCGTGATGCGCGTCGCGGCGCTGCGCGAGTTCCTCACGGCCCAGGTCTCCCGCGCCAAGGCCGAGGACGTCCTCTTCTCCGTGCACCTCAAGGCCACGATGATGAAGGTCTCCGACCCGATCGTCTTCGGCCACGTGCTGCGCGCCTTCTTCCCGCAGACCTTCGCGGAGCACGGCGCCGCGCTCGCCGCGGCCGGTCTGAGCCCGAACGACGGCCTCGGCACCATCTTCAAGGGCCTTCAGGCCCTGCCCGAGGGCGCCGCGATCAAGGCGTCCTTCGACGCCGAGATCGCCGCCGGCCCGGAGCTGGCCATGGTCGACTCCGACCGCGGCATCACCAACCTCCACGTGCCCAGCGACGTCATCGTCGACGCCTCCATGCCGGCGATGATCCGCACCTCCGGCCACATGTGGGGCCCGGACGGCCAGGAGGCCGACACCCTCGCCGTCCTGCCGGACAGCAGCTACGCCGGCGTCTACCAGGTCGTCATCGACGACTGCCGGGCCAACGGTGCCTTCGACCCCTCCACCATGGGCTCCGTGCCGAACGTCGGCCTGATGGCCCAGAAGGCCGAGGAGTACGGCAGCCACGACAAGACCTTCGAGGTCGCCACCGCGGGCACCGTCCGCGTCGTCGACGCCGCCGGCAACGCGGTCCTGGAGCAGCCGGTCGCCGCCGGCGACGTCTTCCGGATGTGCCAGACCAAGGACCTGCCGATCCAGGACTGGGTCAAGCTCGCCGTCACCCGCGCCCGAGCCACCGGCGTCCCGGCCGTCTTCTGGCTCGACGAGGGCCGCGCCCACGACGCGCAGCTCATCGAGAAGGTCAAGCAGTACCTGCCGGAGCACGACACCGACGGGCTCACCATCGAGATCCTGGCGCCGGTCGACGCGACCCGCTACTCCCTGGAGCGCATCCGCCGCGGCGAGGACACCATCTCCGTCACCGGCAACGTGCTGCGCGACTACCTGACCGACCTCTTCCCGATCCTGGAGCTGGGCACCAGCGCCAAGATGCTGTCGGTCGTCCCGCTGATGGCGGGCGGCGGCCTCTTCGAGACCGGCGCCGGCGGCTCCGCGCCCAAGCACGTCCAGCAGCTCGTCAAGGAGAACTACCTCCGCTGGGACAGCCTGGGCGAGTTCCTGGCCCTCGCGGTCAGCTTCGAGCACCTGGCCACCACGACGGGCAACGCCCGCGCCAAGGTGCTCGCCGAGACCCTGGACCGCGCCACCGGCACCTTCCTCAACGAGGACAAGTCGCCGACCCGTCGCGTCGGCGGCATCGACAACCGCGGCAGCCACTTCTACCTGTCGCTGTACTGGGCGCAGGAGCTGGCCCAGCAGACCGACGACGCGCAGCTCGCGGAGGCGTTCACGGCGCTCGCGAAGACGCTGTCCGAGCAGGAGGAGACCATCGTCTCCGAGCTGCTCGGGGTGCAGGGTTCGCCGGCCGACATCGGCGGCTACTTCCAGCCCGACCCGGCGAAGGCGGCGGCCGTGATGCGTCCGTCCCGGACCTTCAACGAGGCCGTCGCGTCCCTCGGCTGACGATTCGGTGAGGGGACCCGGGCGCACCCGGTCCCCTCTCGGCGCACGTCCCCGCCCCGCCCCCGGCAGACACCCGCCGGAGGCGGGGCGGACCCGTTCACGGCCCCGTCGCCCCGCGCTCGCGCCCGCCGTCCTCGCGCATCCGACCGTCCGTGGTCAGCGGCGGATCGTCCAGCCGCGGCAGGTAGCAGCGCTGGAACAGCTCCCCGCTGAAGTCCCGGCGGCTGCGCACCCCCGCCTTGTCGAAGACCTTCCGCAGATGGTCCTGGACGGTGTACTCGGCGATGTGCAGCCGGGCCGACATCTCCGCCGTCGAGTGCCCGAGGAGCACGTGCTGGGCGACCTGCCGCTCCCGCGGCGTCAGTCCGTACGCGTCGAGCACGATGGCCGTGAGCTCCCGCGGATGGCTGGCGGCCAGCGACACGTAGGTGAGGACTTCGCCGTCGGCCGCGTCCCCCTCGTGCCCCGCGTCGCCCCGCGCCTCGCGCCAGGCGCTGAGCGTGACCCAGTGCCCGGTCAGGCTGATCGCCCGGGACCGCACCTGCACTCCGGGCTCCGCCGTCCGCGCCCGGTTGACCAGTGCCGTCAGGGTGTACGGGAAGCGCTGCCCCGGCGGCGGATGGGCCTCCTGGATCAGCGCCAGCCAGCGCTCGGCGGTGGCCGTGCACAGCCGGGTGCGCCCCTCGTCGTCCACCACCAGCAGCCCCGCCGCGTCCGGAACGTCCGCGCGGTCGATCCCCGTCAGCAGCAGCGAACGGCGCAGCGCCACCGTGGCCGGTGCGCTGATCGCCGAGGCCAGCCGGACTTCCGCGGCCGTGAAGGGCGGTGCGTCGGCTCCCCGGCACAGCACGAACAGGCCCCAGGTGCGCGCGCCGTCCCGCAGCACCACCCGCAGCTCGTCCGCGAGCCCCACCGGGCGCAGCACGTCGCGCCAGTACACGCTCTGCGCCACCCGGCCCTGCATGGAGGCGCTCAGCAGACTGGCCGGGGCACTGCGGCGCGCCAGCGCGCGGACGTTGTCCACCCCGACCTGGTCGGCGTGCTCGATCTCGAAGAGCCGCGGCATCACGCTCTGCGGGAACCCGTGCTCGTGCAGCCCGCCGGTGTCCAGCAGCGTCGCCGGATCGAGGGCCACGGCGCACCACACGTCCGCCGGTACGGCGTGCAGCAGCGCCCCGGCGGTGGCCTGGAGCACGTCGAGGAAGACCGGGGTGCCGGGCGCGGCGCCGTCGCGGCCGGGGCCGAGGTGACGTAACGACCGGTCGAGGGAGCCGAGCAGCGCACGCCGGGCCGCCGCGGGGTCCGGGGTGGACGGAGCAGGGGAGCGAGGAGCTGAGGTCACCCGCGCAGGCTAGGTCGACCCCCGGATTCCCGGGATGGGAACGGGACGGATCCACGCATACTTTGGTACCCGCGTGGGCGGGGCACACCGCACTTGACGGACCGCCTTCGGCGGGTCCGCACGCGTCGGGGGCCGCGTGCGGGCCCGCGCCCACCGCGTACGCCCGCGCCGGGCGCCGCGCGCTCACTCCCGGCGCGCCCGCGCCCGTCGACCGCCCCGGCGCGCCTGCCAGAACGCTCCGGTGGCCACCGAGAGCAGGACCAGCGCCATGGTCAGCACGGGCCACCGGGAGTGCTCGATGCGCACCCCCGCCACCAGCACGAGGAACGTCACCAGAGCCGGCAGCACCATCGACCCCAGCGCCTTGCCGTACGCCTGGGCGAGCCCCGGCACGCTGCGCTCGCCCCGCCGCTGCGGCGCCGGCTCGCTGAAGTAGAAGAGCGCGGCCCGCTCGGTGAGTCGTCCGGTCGCCGCGTGGTACGAGACCGCCATGTACGGCAGCCAGACCAGCGGAGCCACCAGCCCCACCACGAACACCAGCCCCACCGTCACCGACCGTGCGAGGAGTACGGCCCACGTGCGCCACCGGACCCGCTGGTGACCGTCCTCGCCCGGCGGCCCGAGCAGCCCGAGCAGTCGGGCCATGCGCAGCGTGAGGCGCCACAGCGCCCCGGGCCGCAGCACCGCCCGGCGGGCCCCCGCCTGCGCCGAGACCGGGGCCGCCAGCGCGGTGCGCGCGCTCGCGGTGTCCGGGTGCACCCCCATCAGGACCAGCAGCTCGGCCGCCCGCTCGGGTGACGTCGGGTCCCGGCCGTCGAGACCGGCCAACTCCAGGACCGTGCGCGCCTGGTTCAGCAGTGCCGCGCAGAACGCCACCGGGATCAGCAGCAGGAAGGGTCCGCCGACGAAGGCGCCCTCGGTGACGGTGTTGCGCCGGCCGCGCGCCACGACGAGGGCACGCAGCTCCGCGGGATCCGCCTCCGGGTGCTGCTCGCGGGTCCTGGCCACCGCGCGGTCCGCGACCGGCCCCATGTGCCGCAGCGCGAACCGGGCCAGGTGCTCGGGCAGGTGCTCGGGGTCGGCGAGGCCCGCCCGGAGCAGCGAGCGCGGCAGGTCGAGGTCCGGTTCGGCCACCTTGGGTCGTCATCCTTCGCAGCGGGCGCCACGGGGTCGACGCCCGGGGCGCGGCACGGCTCAAGTCAACGCCCGGCTCAACCGCCCCGCATCCGCAGTCGCGGCCGGCGCCCCGGCCGCGACCCCGACGGCGCTCCGCTCAGTGCCCGCCGCCCGACGTGACGTCGAGGCGCTTGGTGAAGGAGGCGCCGCCGTCCTGCGACTCGTACACCCCGTCGCCGGTCGCCGCGATCAGCCGCTGGGCGCCGATCGCGGTCAGCGCCTGCGGCTGTCCGCCGGGCGCCGTGCCCGTCTCCTTCCAGGTCTTCCCGCCGTCGGCGCTGACGCTGATCTTGCCCGTGGGGTCGACGCCGTACAGCGCCTTCGCGTCCGACCACGACAGGAACGCCATCACCGGCTTCGCGCCGGGGGCGAAGGTCTTGCCGCCGTCGGTGCTGCGGGCGATCCCGGACTCGGTGGTGGCGAGGACGGTGTCGGGATCGGTCGGGCTCACGGCGAGGTCGAGGGCCTTCAGCTCGCTCCGGGTCTCCCAGGTGGAGCCGTCCTTGCTGACGCGCAGCAGCCCGTTGGTGCTGTCGTAGCCGTAGATGGTGGCGTGCGCGTGCTCAAGGGAGTGGAAGTCGACCTCTCCGGTGAGGGACCTGTCCTTCCAGGTCTTGCCGACGTCGGCGCTCTCGATCAGACCGAGGTTCGCGGGGGCGTCCCGGCCGGGTGCGGGGTGTCCGCTGGCGAGGAACGTGCCGTCGGCGGTGATGGCGAAGCCCATGAAGTCGTCCTTGCGGTCGCCCACGAGGACGGGCGCGTTCTTGTCGCCCGGGGTGTACACGCCGTTGTGCGTGGCGACGTAGAGCTTGCCGTCGGTGGGGTGGACGCCGACGCCGTGGATGTGGCTGATGTCGGCGGACGCGGCGGACTTCCCGCCGTCGTCGCCGTCGCCGCCGCAGGCGGTGAGCGTCAGCGCGAGGGCGAGGGTGGACGCGGACAGGGCGATGAGGCGCTTCTTCATGGGGTCCTGATCAGGTCGTGGAGTGTGAGCGGGGAAGGGTGCGGAGCGGTGCGGAGGCGTACGCGGAGGTACGGACGGCGCACCGGCACGCGCCGGGCCGCGCGGCGGGGGCCCGGCGCCCGGTGCGCCCGCGCGGTCAGAGCCGCTTGAGGATCGCGTTGAACTCGTCGACCTCGGCCTGCTGGCCCTTGACGACCTCGCCGGCGAGCTTCTTCGCCGTGGCGTTCTTGCCGTTCTTCTGCTCGTCCTCGGCCATGGTGATCGCGCCCTCGTGGTGCTTGACCATGAGCTGTGCGAACAGCGTGTCGAAGGTCTTGCCCTTCGCGGCCTTGAGGGCGGCCATGTCCTCGTCGGTCATCATGCCGTCCATGCCGGCGTCGCCCGACGAGCCCGAGCCGTGGTCCATGCCCGGCATCGAGCCGCCGGACTCCGGCTTGCCCCAGGCCGCGAGCCAGGACTTCATCTTCTGGATCTCGGGGTCCTGCGCCCCCGCGATCTGCTCGGCGAGCTTGATGACCTGCGCGTCCTGCGCCCGGTCCTTCGCCAGCGCGGACATCTCCAGGGCCTGCTCGTGGTGCGGGATCATCATCTGCGCGAACATCACGTCGGCGTCGTTGAAGGCGCCCGGCGCGGGGTTGTCGCCCGGCTGCGCGCCCGCGGAGACGGTGGAGTCCTTCTTGCCGTGGTCCATGTCGCCCATGTCGTCGTCGTTGCCGCAGGCGGCGAGCAGGAGCCCGGCCGCCGCCACGGCGGCGACCAGCGCGCCGCGTCGGACCACTCGGCGTCCCCGGGCGGGGGACGGCGACGGCGTCATGGCGGCGTGCTTCTCTTCGTGCTTGTCAGCGTGCTTCTCGGTCACGTCACTTACCTCGTGCGGTGATCTCCGATCGGCCCTTGCTTCGGGACGTCCGATCGGAATGTCGGACAGGTCGTACGAACGCGGTGTGCGGGCACGCCACAGCGGCCCGCGACGGGTACGGCCTAGATCCGCAGGATCGACAGCGAGGAGAGGTCGGGGCCGCGCGGCGGCGGGCCCCGCAGGGGAGCGACGGGGACGCCCGTGCGCCGGCGCGGGGAACGGTCCCCGCTGCGGACGAGGGCGGCCTTGAGGAGGGCGGCGAGGATCCAGGTCCCGAGCACCGCCATGCAGAGGGAGAGCATGTCCATCGCCATGCCGGAGCCGGCCGCGTCGTGGTCGCCACCGGCGTCCTGGACGGCCGGCACCTGCGATGCGGCGGAGTGCGTTCCGTCGAAGACGGTCGACACGGCGAGCACGGTGGATGTGCTGGACGTGGCCGCCATCCGGTCGCCGCCGTGGGACGCGCCGGACTCGGCGTCGGGGTGCCCCACGGTGTGCATCGCGAAGATGCCTAGCGCGAGCACGACCAACAGCAGATGTCCCCAGACACCCGCTGTCTTGATCGTCTTGCTCGTACGCGCCACGTGACCTCCGCACCCGACGATACAGAAGGGCGCCCCCCGGTGCTTCAGCCGCCCAGCTTCTACTAAGCTTCTTGGCGTTGTCGACGAAGGAGGGCGCGATGGGCTCGGGAGCCGCGATGGGTTTGGGGTCGTGGAAGCCGCGGCAGTGGGCCGTGGCGGTGGTCGTGGCCGTGCTCGCCGCGGTGGCGATCGGGGTGCCGACCGGTGTCGTCCCGTCGTCCCTCTACACCCGGATGACCCCCGTCGTCTGGTGGAACTATCCGGTGTGGGCGGGCAGCTCGATCCTGATGGGCCTGCTCGTCGCCACCTACGCGGGCGGCTCGACCTCCCGGGCCGCGCCCCGGCCGCGCGGGGCCCGGGCGATCGCCGCGGGCGTGCTCTCGGTCTTCGCCGTCGGCTGCCCCGTCTGCAACAAGCTGGTGGTGCTGGCGCTCGGGATGAGCGGGGCGATGACGTACTGGGCGCCCGCGCAGCCGGTCCTCGCGGTCGCCTCCCTCGCGCTGCTGGCCCACGCGCTGGTGCGCCGGCTGCGCACCGCGGACGCCTGTGCCGTTCCCGCGCCGGCCCCCGCCCCCTCCGACGGCCCGGCCGCCACCGGTGCGACCACTACGATGAGCAGCCTGGACGGCGGGGGTGTCGAGGCCGCCGACGAAGGGAGTGGGCGTGCGACAGCTGGGTGACCTGGAGGCGGAGATCATGGACCGCCTCTGGAACTGGGGGCGTCCGGCCACCGCCCGGGAGGTCCGCGACGACCTCAACAGGAAGCGCCCCATCGCCTACAGCACCGTGAAGACGGTCGCCGACATCCTCTTCACCAAGGGCATGCTCACCCGCGAGAAGGAGGGCCGGGCCTGGCTGTACCGGGCCACCTGCACCCGCCAGCAGTACACCGCCGCCCGCATGCAGGACGCCCTGGAGGGCAACCCCGACCCGGCCGGCGTGCTCCTCAGCTTCGTGGAGCAGATCTCCGCCGACGAGGTGCAGGCCCTGCGCTCCGCGCTGCGCGCCGCCAAGCGGCGGAGCGGTTCGTGATCACGGCCGCGGCGCTCGCCGGGTACGCGGTGCTGGTCGGGGCCGCCGTCCCGTACGCGCTCGCCGGCGCCCGCTGGGCGCATCGCGCGCCGACCGTCGCCGTACTGGCCTGGCAGGGCCTGATGCTCACCTTCGTGGTGGCGACCGCGCTGTCCGTGTACCACCTGGTGCTGGTCGAGCAGCACGTGCACGAGGGCCTGGTGGGGCTGTTGTCCGCCTGCGGGCTGGCCGCGGACGCCCAGCCCGTGGACTCCCCGGCCTCCCTCGCCGACGTCGGCCTGCTGATGGCCCCGCTGACGATCCTGGCACTGCCGTTCGGCTGGCTGGCGTGGACGGCGTGGCAGGCCGGCCGGGAGCGGCGGCGCCACGCCGACCTGCTGACCGTGATCGGCTCGGACGCCTCCGAGTACGGGGTGACCGTCGTCGAGCACGAAGCGCCCGCGGTCTACTGCCTGCCCGGGCGCGCCCGTCGGATCGTCGTGACCCGCGGTGCGCTGGAACGGCTGACGGAGGAGCAGCTGCGGGCCGTGCTGGAACACGAGAAGGCCCACATCCGCGGCCGGCACCACCTCGTCCAGGTCGCCACGAAGGCGTTCGCCCGCGCCTTCCCCGGGCTGCCGCTCGCCCGGCACGCCCACGAGCAGACCGCGCTGCTGCTGGAGATGATCGCGGACGACCGGGCGCTGCGGCTGCACTCGCGCGACGCCCTGGCCACCGCCATGTGCGAGGTCGCGGCGGGGCGGGCGCCGCGGACCGCGCTGGGGGCGGGCGGCTCGGGGGTCCTGATCAGGCTCCGCCGCATCCTCACCCCGCAGGACCGCCCCCGCCGGCTCACCTGGATCGGGGTGCTCGTCGCCTCGGTGGCGGCGCCGTTCCTGCCGCTGTTGGTGGCCTGCGGCCCCGTCTGAGCCGGTGGCCGGGGGAGACGGGCCGGGGTCGAGCCGGGGGCCCTCCCGCTTCCTGTTGGCCGGGCACGGGGTTTGCTTCGGCCCGGGAGGGTCCCCGGTGGCGAGGTGCCATGGAGATCCTAGCGTTAAACCACTAAGCGGTATAGCAGTCGCGTGCGTCCGTCGGACGGGACCGGACGGCCCGGCGGAGAGCGTCAGGGGGCGTCGAAGAGGGCGGTGGCCATCGTGACGAGCCGCTCGACCGCCGTCGCGCGCTCCGCGGCCGTCGCCGGCTCCTTCGCGGCGGGCGACGAGAGGTCGTCGAGCGCGCCGGTCTGATGCAGGGCCAGCAGCCCCACCAGCGTGCGGTAGCGGAAGGCGACCTCGTCCGGCGCCAGCGCGGGCAGGGCCGCGCCCAGCGCTGTCAGACAGCGCCCCTCGACCGGGCTGACCTCGTCCGCGAAGACGCGCCGTACGGCCGGTTCCGGCTCGAACATCACCCGCCCCAGGAAGCGGGCCACCTCGCCCTGCCCCTCATGTCCGCTCGTCAGGCTCGCGCCGGTCTCGGTGAAGATCCGCACCACGTCCCGCGCCCGCGGTCGACCCCCGTCGGCGAGGAGCCGGTCGAGCCGCTGCTCCCGCTCGGTGTTGACGGGCGCCATGGCGCGGCTGACCACCGCGCGCAACAGGCCCTCCTTGGAGCCGAAGTGGTAGTTGACCGCGGCGATGTTCGCACCCGCGGCCTCCGTCACCGCGCGCAGCGACGTCGCCGCGTAGCCGCGCTCGCCGAAGAGCCGGACCGCGGCGTCGAGGATGCGCTCGCGGGTGTCCCTGCGGGCAGGGCCGGCGGAGTCGCCCGTGGAGGTGCGCCTTGCGGCGCAGTCGGAGGGGACGCGGGTCATGCCCTCATTTAAAACGTCCGCTTCAAACGTGGCAAGGTGCCGTCGACCGAAGTGTCCCGCGTACGCGAAGGGGGTCCGCACCACCGGGCGCGGCCCGCCCCCGACTTCACGGAGTGATGGGGGAGCGGGCTTCGGGGAGCGCTCGTACGTCTTCTCCGTCGTTCGGTCGGCGCGTCGGTCAGCGCGCCGCCACCACCGCCCACACGACCGAACCCGGCCCGTGGTCCCGGCGCCGCATCCCCCAGTCCTTGGACAGCCGGGCCACCAGGTGCAGGCCCCGGCCGCACTCGTCGTCGGGCGAAGCCGCCCGGGGCCGGATCAGCGCCGGCGCGTGCCCCCGGTCCTCCACCTCTATGCGCACCGCGTTCTGCTCCAACCGCACCCGGCAGCGGAACTGGATCCCCGCGGTGTGCCGGATCGCATTGGTGGCCAACTCGCTGACCAGCAGCTTCACTGAGTGCCGAACGTCCTCGTCGCACTGGATGCGGCTGTCCAGGTACGTCGCGGCCAAGCGGCGGGCGATGGAGACCGAACGGTGGTCCGACGGCAAGTCGAACAGGCACGTACTGACGGTGTCGTCGTTCGGTGGGCGCAGGGACGGGAAGTCTGCGGCGGTCGTCACGGGCAGTCCTATCGGTGGGGGCACTCCCAGCCCAGGACGACGACCGGAGAGGGTGGACGCCGTCCTCGCGGTGTCTTCGCGCGCACCGCGAAGGAGTAGGGGACCGCTCCGGAGCTGCGCCCCCGTCGTGGTGAGCGACCAGGGGCGTCGCCGCGTCTCGAACACGTCGGCCGGTCAGCCGCGTGAGCCGAGTCACTGCGCCAACTATGGACCGGGTCAAGGGAGTTGGCAAGCGACACTCTGCACGGTGCACTGTGAGGTGTGTGTCCTGTGCAGGCTCTTGCTCGCATGGCACACTGCACCCCGTGAACCGGTGTTCGAGAGGGGCCGTGAGGTGAGTGAGCCGAGGTCGGCCCCCACGGTGTTGCAGATGGTCCTGGGCAGACGGCTGTTGCAGCTCAGGCAGGCGTCCGGGCTCTCGGCGCAGGAGGTGGGCGGGCGACTGCGGCAGTCCCACACCACCATCACGCGCATGGAGCGCGCCGAGGTCGCCCTGAAGTGGCTGACCGTCAAGGCGCTGCTGGAGATCTACGGCGTGGTGGACGAGGAGGCCGGCGAGTTCCTGGAGCTGACCGAGAAGGCCAACGTCTCCGGCTGGTGGCAGGGCTATCGCGACGTGCTGCCGAACTGGTTCGGCGTGCACGTCAGCCTGGAGAGCGGCGCCCGCAGGATCCGCGCGTACGAGCCGCACGTCGTGCCCGGCCTGCTCCAGACCCCCGACTACGCGCGGTGCGTGCTGAGCCTCGGACTGCCCAGGGCCGCACCGGAGGTGGTGGTGCGTCAGATCGCCCTGCGCCAGGAGCGCCAGGCGCTGCTGACGCGGACCGATCCGGAGCCGCCGCAGTTCTGGGCCATCGTCGACGAAACGGTTCTCCGGCGTCCCGTCGGACCGTCGGACGTGATGCGCGCCCAGTTCGAGCACCTCCTCGACGTGGCGGAACTCCCCTCCGTGACCCTCCAGGTGGCCCCGTTCACCGCGGGGTTGCACCCCGGCGGGTTCGGCCCCTTCTCCGTCTTCCGGTTCGAGGTCCCGGAACTCCCCGACGTCGTGGGCATCGACGGCCTCAGCAGGGCGACGTACAGCGAGGATCCGGTCGAGGTCGCGCTCTACCGCGAGGTACTCGACCAGATGAGCACATACGCACTGTCGAGGAGGGACACCCTGCGCTTCCTCGACGTCATTCGCAAGGAGCTAGACCCATGAGCCACGTCAGCCAGGCGGACGTCACCCTCGGCGCGCACGCGTGGAGGAAGCCCTGGAGCGGCAGCAACGGCGGCAACTGCGTCGAGGTGAAGCAACTCGGCAACGACCGGGTGGCCGTGCGCCACTCCCAGGACCCCGACGGGCCCGCCCTGATCTTCGCCGCCCGCGACATCGCCGAGGTCGTCGAAGGCGTGAAGAACGGCGACGCGGACTTCCTGCTCGTTTGACCGGCGCCGGCCCGGGCACATGCCCGATCCGGCCCTGCGTTCCCACCACCCCAGCATCCGCGGGCACCCGCGCCACCGCTGCACGACGCCCGCACACGTTTTCCCACGGCCACGAGCGACGACGGAGGACCCCGCGATGACCGACACCGGGTACGGCACGGACGGCGTGCACACCGGGAAGGCCCACTCGGCCCGGATGTACGACTACTTCCTCAACGGCAAGGACCACTACCCGGTCGACGCCGCGGCGGCCGAGCAGGTGCTGAAGGTGCTGCCCGACGGCCGGCGCCTCGCCCGGGCCAACCGGGGCTTCATGCGCCGCGCGGCACGGCACCTCGCCCGGCAGGGGATCCGCCAGTTCCTCGACGTCGGCACCGGCATCCCGACCGAGCCCAACCTCCACCAGGTCGTCCAGGAGATCACCCCCGACGCGCGCATCGTCTACGTCGACAACGACCCGGTCGTCCTCCGGCACGCCGAGGCCCTGCTGCGCGGTACCCCGGCCGGCCGCACCGAGTACGTCCAGGCGGACGTGCGGGAGCCGGCGAAGATCGTGGCCGAGGCCCGGGAGGTGCTGGACTTCAGGGAGCCGGTCGCCCTGTCCCTGATCGCCCTGCTGCACTTCCTGCCCGACGAGGCCGATCCGCAGGAGGCGTTGCGCACCCTGCTGGAGCCGCTGCCTCCCGGGAGCGCACTGATGCTCGCCCACGGGACGGGCGACTTCGATCCGGAGGCCCTCGGGCGCGTCACCGAGATCTACCGCGCCAGCGGCATGTCGCTCCGGCTGCGCAGCCGTACGGAGGTCCACGCGCTGTTCGAGGGGCTGGAGTTGGCCGAGCCCGGCGTCGTGCCGTTGGAGGAGTGGGACCTGGAGCCCGAGGGCGCCGGTGCGGACACCGCGGGGGTGCCGGTGTACGTCGGGGTGGCGCACAAGGCCTGACGCCCAGGGGCGGCCGGGGCGTCAGGCGCGGTCAGGGTCGCTGCCCGCGCAGCCAGTCGTACGCCGCCCGCGCCGTGAACTCGCCCTGGCCGCCCCGGTACAGCAGGCTCGCCGTGCCGAACGCCGGGTCGTCCACCGTCGCCGCCACGTACGGGACGGCGATGCAGCGCATCCCCGCGGCGTGCGCGGCGGCGGCGCCGGGCGGTGCGTCCTCCAACACCACGCACTGCCCGGGCGCGGCCCCCAGTCGGCGGGCCGCCTCCAGGAAGACGTCGGGCTCGGGCTTCCCCCGTGCCACCTCCTCCGCGGAGACGACCGTCGGAATCAGGGCGTCCAGCCCCGTTCCCGACAGGACCGCGTCGATCGCCGCGGGCGAGGAGCCGGAGGCCACCGCCATCGGCACCCCGTCCCCGGCCAACAACTCCACGAACGCCCGCATCTGCGGGTACACCTCGGTAGCGGTCCTGGCCAACTCCACGTAGTGACGGTTCTTGCCCGCCAGCAGCTCCTCGACCGGCGCCTCGATGCCGTGCTCGGCACGCAGCGTCTGGAGCGTCTCGCGCGTCCCGATGCCGATGAAGTCCGTGTGCCGCTCCCAGGTGAAGCCCGTGACTCCGTACTCGGCCAGGACCCTGCGCCCCGCCTCGTAGTAGTTGGGCTCGCTGTCCACCAGCGTGCCGTCCAGATCGAAGATGACCGACAGGGTGCGTGCATGGCTCATGCATCCAGGATGCCAGCAGTCGCGTCACGAGGGGCGCCGGCACCGTCGCGAGAGTGATGTCCCACCCGCACCACCGGCCCATGTCCGTCGCAGTGTTCACGCTGGTGAGCGCGCGATCGCGTATGTGCGCCCCCGGCGCGCTACGCCCCGGCACCCGGCCTCCGCGCCGCTGACCAGCGGCCCGTCCCTCCTGCCCGCGATCGGCGCGCAGACAACCTGCTACCGGAGGGTAGATCCCCGCTTCCGCGGGTAAGCACAGCGAATCCGCCGGCGTGCGCCGCTGCATACAGACAGTTGGTCTAGACCGCTGCTACCGTCGGGCCGGGCAACAACAGCATCAGTGGGAGGGACACCGCCGTGGGCGACCAGAGCACGGGACGGGCATTCATCGGATCGTTCACCTCGGCGGGAGGCCGCGGCATCCTCGCCGTCTCCGTCGACGGCGCGACTGGTGCCCTGACCGAGACCGGGGCGAGCGACGCGATCGCCGACCCCTCCTACCTCGCCCTGGCGCGGATCGCCGGCCAGCCCGTCCTGTACGCGGTGTCCGAGACCGCGGAAGGCGCCGTCGCGGCCTTCGACGTCCGCGGCGCCTCCCCGCGCCAGCACGGCGCCCGGGTCCCCGTCTGCGGCGCCGGACCCACCCACCTGACCGTCTTCGACGATCACCTGCTGACGGCGAACTACAGCTCCGGCAGCATCAGCGTGCTCCCCCTCGACGACGAGGGCCGCCCCGAGCCCGTCAGCGGCGTGCTCCAGCACGAGGGCTCCGGCCCCGACCCGGACCGCCAGCGCGGGCCGCACGCCCACCAGGTCCTCGCCGACCCCTCCGGCCGCTGGGTCCTCGGCGTGGACCTCGGGACGGACACCGTGCACGTGTGCACCCTCGACGCGAAGGCGGGCGAGTTGACCGTGCACGGCGAGACGTCGCTGCGCCCCGGCACCGGCCCGCGCCACCTCGCCTTCCACCCGGCCGGGACCCACGCCTACGTGCTCAACGAGCTCCAGCCCACGCTCACCGTGTGCCGCTGGGACGGCGCGACGGGCCGGCTGGACCCGGTCGGGGAGGTGCCGGTGGTGCCCGAGGGCGTCACACCGCGCACGTACCCCTCCGAGGTCGTCGTCTCGCCCGACGGATCCCATCTGTGGGTCGCCAACCGCGGTCACGACAGCATCGCCGTCCTCGCGGTGGACGCGAACCGGGAGCGGGTGGAACTCACCACCACGGTCCCCTGCGGCGGCCACTGGCCGCGTGACCTGAAGCTCGACCCCGCGGGCCGAAGGCTGTACGTCGCCAACGAACGGTCCGGGAACGTCACGTGGTTCGACGTGGCCCCCGGCAGCGGGGTGCCGCGACGGGCGGGCTCCCTGGACGCCCCCGCGGCCTCCTGCGTCGTCTTCGCCTGAGCCGTACGGCACGCGCTGTGGTGCGGCGCGTGCCAAGGCCCCGGCCGGTCGGCGAGGTGACCGGCCGGCGGCGGCCCGGCGACGGCGTGCGGCGCGGCGGACATCCGTCGAAGCCGGCGCTCGCCCTGCCCTCCGCTCAGCGCAGGGGCGAGCCCTGCGGCTGCGGCGTGATGCCCAGCGTCGTCGTGTACTGCGACAGCACCAGCTTGCCGATGGCCGGATAGGCGCCCAGCGCCTCGGACGCCGGCGCGCCCGCCTCCTTGAGCGCCGTCTCCAGCAGCCCGTCGGGCAGTTCGGGCCCGATCAGGTACGGGGCAACGGCCAGCTGGCCGGAGCCGGAGGCACGCAACTGCTCGGCCGTCGCGGCGACCGAGCCCGCCTCGTCGAGCGCCGCGGCCATCACCGGCACCGCCAGCCGGGCCGCGAGCAGCATGCCCGTGATCCCGGCGGCCCGCACCGCCTCGTCGCCGCCGACGGTGGCCAGGATGATGCCGTCCGCCGCCGTGGCGACGGTGAACAGCCGCGCGCGGTCCGCCCGGGCCAGCCCCGCCTCCGACAGTCGTACGTGGACGGCTTCGGCGAGCAGCGGGTGCGGCCCCAGCACCTGGGTGAGCTCCACCGCGGCACCGCTGGCGTCGACGGCCTGCTGGATCCGCGCCATCAGGGCCGCGTCCGGGCCGGCGAGCAGCGGGACCACGACGGCGGACGGGCCCTCGGGCGCAGGCACCTCACGGCCGGCGGCCGTGGCGATCTCGTACCGCTCGGTGCGCAGCGCGGCCGTACGGGCCAACACGCTGGTCAGGGACGGCCCGGCGGAGGCGTCCGCGCCACCGGGGGCAGCAACGGGGTTTGCGTCCGCAACGGTTGCCTCGACGCCTTCGACGCCCTCAACGGGAGCGCCGAAGGGCTCGGCAACGGGCGGCTGGGGGTCGACGCCGTCCAAGTAGCCGATGCCGACCTCCAGGCCGGGCAGCTCCGAACGCGCGATGCTTATGACCTCTTCGGCCAGTCCCCGCGTCGCGGCTGTGGGAGCGCCGGGTACGGCGAGCACCAGCGCGGGTGCGCCCTCGGGCGCCGCCACGGGCTCCGGGCGGCGGTGGCGTCCGGACTGGCGGGGACGCGGCATTCGTACAGGCAGGCCGGGTGCTGGCCCAGTGGGGGAGCTCATGGCGCCGCATGCTACTGGTTTTGTCGGCGCGGCTGTTCGGGGAGGGGGGCGTCCGGCGTCATCTGTCCGTTTTTATCCGCTGCAGTGGGTGAAAAGGGTGGCGCGTCTCATCTGCCCCGCTCTGCCGGTGCGTCCGTCGGTACGTGCAGCAGTGCGGGATCGGTCGGGAGTCGCAGGGAGCCGTCGGCGAGCGCGGCGGCGATCGACACCGAACCGGCCAGCGGGTCGCCGACGGCCGGAACGAGCCGTGCCGCGGGCAACTGAGCCGCCATCTGCTCACGCAGCGGTACGACCAGGGGATCGCCCATCGCAAACAGACCGCCCGTCAGGGCCACGTCCACACCGTCGCCTTGCGCGGCGCCCTGCTGCGCGGGCGGGCACACGGCCGCCGCCGCCTCCACGAGGTGCCCGGCCGCCCGCGTGAGGACCTGGGTCGCCACCGGGTCGCCCTCGACCGCGCACCGCGCGACGTGCGGCGCGAACGACGCCAGCACGGCCGGCCGGTCCGTCCGCGGGTACAAGTGCCCCGGCAGCCCGGTCACCGGCCCCCACACCGACTCTGCGGCGGCCAGCAAGGCCGTCGAGCCGCCGCGGCGGCCGTCGTGGGCGCGCATCGCCGCCTCCAGCCCGGCGCGGCCGATCCACGCACCGCTGCCGCAGTCGCCCAGCAGATGGCCCCACCCGTCCGCCCGGCGCCACCCGGACAGATCCGTTCCGAGTGCGATCACTCCCGTGCCCGCCGCGACGACCGCGCCGGGGCGCTGGCCGAGCGCGCCCGCGTACGCCGTCACGGCGTCCGCGGCGAGCGCGAGACGGCGCACCCCCAGCGCGGTGGCGAGCGCCCCGGGCAGCTCCGTGCGCAACTGCCCGCCGAGCGTCGCCATCCCGGCCGCGCCGACGGCCACGGCCGCCACCACGGCGCCGGGACCGGTGCCCTGCACCTCGCGCCCGGTCCGTACGAACAGGGCCCGCACCATCGGCAGCACGAGTTCCAGCAGATGCTGCGCGTCGATGCCCGCGGGGCCCGTGCGCACGGGGGTGCGGGCCTCGACGACCTCTGGAGCACCGGGGCCGGCCGCGTCGGCGAGGGCCACCCGCACTCCGGAGCCGCCCGAGTCCACCCCGACGACCAGACGGGCGGGCGGGGTGCTCACGGCAGCTGCCAGTCGATCGGCTGTGCCCCCTGCTTCTCCAGGAACTCGTTGACCCGGCTGAACGGGCGCGAGCCGAAGAAACCGCGGTCCGCCGACATGGGGGAGGGATGGGCCGACTCGATCGCCGGGAAGTCCCCCAGCAGCGGGCGCAGATTGCGGGCGTCACGCCCCCACAGCACCGACACCAGCGGGGTGCCGCGGGCCACGAGCGACCGGATCGCCTGCTCGGTGACCTCCTCCCAGCCCTTGCCGCGGTGCGCGGCCGGCTTGCGCGGCGCGGTGGTCAGCGAGCGGTTGAGCAACAGCACGCCCTGACGCGCCCAGGGCGTCAGATCGCCGTTCGAAGGCCGCGGGTGCCCCAGGTCCTTGTGCATCTCCCAGAAGATGTTGTCCAGGCTCTTGGGCACCGGCTGGACGTCGGGGGCCACGGAGAAGCTGAGCCCCACCGCGTGCCCCGGGGTGGGGTAGGGGTCCTGACCGACGATCAGGACGCGCACCTCGTCGAAGGGCTGCTGGAAGGCGCGCAGGACGTGCTGCCCCGCCGGGAGGTACGTGCGCCCCGCCCCGATCTCCCCGCGGAGGAAGTCCCCCATCGCGGCGATGCGTTCCTCCACCGGCTCCAGGGCCTGCGCCCAGCCGGGTTCGACAATTTCCTTCAAAGGCCGTCGCGCTGTCACGAAGCGTCACTCTACTGGTCCAACGGCGTCGGTCCGCACGTCCGCCGACGATCACCGCCGACGGCCGCGGGACCGCTGTTGACGCGATGCCCTGGGGCATCGCGCGGACCGCTCACTCCACCACCGCCGCCCGTACGCACAGCACGTCGGGCAGATGGGAGGCGATGAGCTGCCAGGACTCGCCGTCGTCGGCGCTGGCGTACACCTCGCCGTTGCGATTGCCGAAGTAGACGCCGGCGGGGTCGGCGTC
The DNA here is from genome assembly GCF_040653095.1 of Streptomyces sp. NPDC048057. NCBI lineage: Bacteria > Bacillati > Actinomycetota > Actinomycetes > Kitasatosporales > Streptomycetaceae > Streptomyces > Streptomyces sp. NPDC048057. Next base: position 68,175 of record NZ_JBEZNF010000010.1, on the reverse strand, counting down.
GTCCGTGCGCAGGGCGTCCCGCAGCACCGTCCCGAAGTGGTCGCCCTGCGGCAGCCCGTTGGACAGCCCCTCCCAGCTGGCGCCGGCGTCCTCGGTGCGGAAGACCCGACAGCGGCGCCCGGCCGGCACCCGGTCGCTGTCGGCGGTGATGGGGAAGACGTAGGCGGTGTCCGGGCGGTGCGGATGGGCGGCGACCGCGAAGCCGAAGTCCGACGGCAGCCCTTCGCCGATGTCCGTCCAGTGCGCGCCGGCGTCGTCGCTGCGGTAGACGCCCCAGTGGTTCTGGAGGTAGAGCCGGTCCGGGTCGCCGGCGTCCTGGGCGATCTTGTGGACGCACTGGCCGAACTCGGGGTGCGGATCGGGCAGGAAGACGGCGGACACTCCGTCGTTCGACGGGGACCAGCTGTCACCGCCGTCCTGCGAGCGGAACACGCCGGCCGTCGACACCGCGACCGTCACCGCGCTCGGGTCCCGGTGGTCCGTCACCACCGTGTGCACCGCCTCCCCGCCGCCGCCCGGCTCCCACCGCGACCGCGTCGGGTGCTCCCACAGGGGCCGCACGAAGTCGAAACTCTCGCCGCGGTCGGTGGAGCGGAACAGGGCGGCGGGCTCCGTGCCCGCGTACACCACGTCAGGATCGGCGGCGGAGGCCGGATGGAGCTGCCACACCCGCTCCAGGGAGGCGCCGGTGTCCTTGGGGAAGGCGACCGCCGGGCGGGACGGCTCGACCCAGGTGGCCCCCAGGTCGTCGGAGTGGAACACGGACGGGCCCCAGTGCGCGCTGTCCCCGCCCACGAGCAGCCGGGGCACGTCCCGCCGTCGGTCGATCGCGACCGAGTACACGGCCTGGGCGGGGAAGTGAGGTCCGTCGAACTCCCACGCGCCGCCCCTGCGACGGCCGATGAAGAGTCCCTTGCGTGTGCCGACGGTCAGCAGAACGGCGGTCATGGCCCCTACCTCCAGGACGTCGTTGTCGCGGATACGGGCCAGTCTGCACCCGACCACTGACAACGGCCTGCGGGCCCACGTCGTCGCAGGTCACAGCCATTGAACGGGAGCAGCCAAGCAGCTCCCGCCAGCACCGCGACCGCGCACCGTGACCACGCCTCGCGACCGTACGAGCCGTGCCGGGGCCGTCACCGCGTCGCCGCGTCCAGCAGCCCCGCCCAGTCCGGGATCTTCACCGACCCCCGCCCCAGCGACAGCCCGAGCGCCGACTCCGCCGCCTCGATGGCGAGCCAGCCGGGCCACTCGACGGGCCGGTGCCCGCCCGCGCGCAACTCCGCCAGCGGGTCGTCCGCCACCCGTCGCGCCGAGAGCGCCGGCGCGTCCTGGAGCAGGGAGGCCACCGTCTCCTTGGCGCACGGCCGGTTCGTCCCGATCACCCCGGTCGGCCCCCGCTTGATCCACCCCGCCACGTACTCGCCGGGTGACGGAGCACCGTCGCGCAGCACCCGTCCGGCCGCGTGCGGCATCGTCCCGCTGCGGTCGTCGAACGGCAGCCCGGGCAGTGCCACGCCGCGGTACCCGACGGCCCGCAGCACCAGCTGCGCCGGCACGTCCTCGTACGCCCCGGTGCCCCGCACGCCGCCGTCGCCGTCCGGCGCGGTCCGCTCGAACCGCACGGCCCCCACCCGTCCGCCGTCCGCGAGCAGCTCGACCGGGCGCAGGAAGAAGCGCACGTGGAGCCGTCGCACACCGTCTGCGGCCGCCGGTCTGTCGGGCGTCCGCTCGGCCCAGGTCCGTACGACGTCCAGATTCCGCCGGATCGCCGCCGGCAGCGCCGCAGCGGCGTCCGGTGACCCGTACGCCGGGTCCCGCGCCAGCTCCGCCGGGTCGACCACGACCTCCGCCGACGTCAGCGCGCCCAGCTCGCGCAGCTCCTTGGTGGTGAACTTGGCCTGCGAGGGGCCGCGGCGGCCCACCATGTGCACCTCGCGCACCCCGCTGGCCGCCAGCGCGCCGAGGGCGCCCTGCGGCACGTCCGTACGGTGCAGGTCGTCGGCCGCGCGCGCGAGGATCCGTGCCACGTCGACCGCCACGTTGCCGACCCCGATCACCACGGCGGAACGCGCCGCCAGCGCGGGCCCGGCGAAGTCGTGCGGCGCGTCGGGGTGCGCGCTGTACCAGGAGACGAAGTCGGTGGCCGAATGGCTGCCGGGCAGGTCCTCGCCGGGCACGCCGAGCCTGCGGTCACGGGCCGCGCCCACGCAGTACACGACCGCGTGGTACAGCTCCAGCAACCGCTGCGGCCCGAGCCCGTGCGCCCCCACCTCCACGTTCCCGAGGAAGCCGATCCGCTCGTCCTCCAGCACCCCGCGGAGGTTGTTCTGCAGGGACTTGATCTTCTCGTGGTCGGGCGCGACCCCGTACCGCACGAGCCCGTACGGGCAGGGCAGCCGGTCCAGGACGTGCACCCGCACGTCCGGGACCTGGCTCTGTCGGACGAGGTCCGAGGCCGCGTAGACCCCACTGGGTCCCGAGCCGACGACGGCGACGCGAAGCACGTGGGCGCTCCTTCCCGCGGGGAATTCCAGCATCCCACCGGGAAGGGGCCCTGAGGAGGTTCCGTGCGTGCGTCGTCACTCCGTCGCCGCGGTCCGTCACATCTTCTGCATCCGACCGATCTCGGCGGACTGCTGGGAGATCACGTCGTTCGCCATCTCCTGGACCAGGGTGTTGCGGCCGTCCGACAGGGCGTCGGCGGCCATGCTCACGGCCCCCTGGTGGTGGGTGATCATCAGCTTCAGGAAGAGTTCGTCGAACGCCGCGCCCTTCGCCGCCCGCAACTGGTCGAGCTGGGCTTCGGTGGCCATGCCGGGCATCGTCATCGCGCCGTGGTCGTGGCCGCCGTCCTTGGGCTTCTTGGCGGCGAACCGTTTCAGCCAGCCGTTCATCGCGTCGATCTCCGGCTTCTGGGCGGCGGAGATCCGGTCCGCCACGCCCTTGACCTGCGTGGAGGAAGCGCGCTCGGGCGCCAGCGCGGTCATGGTGAGCGCCTGGGCGTGGTGCTTGACCATCATCTCGGCGTACGCGAAGTCGGCGGCGTTCGGCGAGTCGTCCGGGACGGCCTTCGCGGCCTGTTCGGGGGTGAGCGTCTGAGCGGCCTCGCCGGGCTTGCCCGGCGCCACGACCGAGCCCTGCGCCGCGCTGGAGCGGGAGGCGTCGGCGTCGGAACCGGAGCCGGAATCGGAGTCGCAGGCGCTCAGGGCGAGGGCTGCGACCAGGGCCACGGCGGCCAGGGTGGCCGGCGCACGGGTGCCGGCGGTCGAGGGCTGGCGGAACACGGTGACCTCCTGGGGCACTTGGCTGAGAGCGACCGTTGTAAGCAGTTCCCCGGCAGGGAGATCAAAAACTTTCATGACGGGCGTGTTGCGCTCTATTGAAATGCGCATGCTAAGCAAGATACTTCCGTGGTGTGTGAACCGTTCGACCAGAACGGACACGAGGGAGGACGCAGTGACCCTGTTGCACACCACCCGAGCACGGCGCAGACGTCTGGGCGTGGCGGCAGCCGCGGCCGGCTTGTTCGCGACCCTGCTCACGGCTGCCCCGGCAGCCGCGATACCCGACCCCGGGGACGGTCCCGTCCAGCAGAAGGAGGTCACCTCGGGCCAGGAGGCCGAGGCCCGCACCGCCATCAAGAGCGGCGAGATACCCGGCGTGGACGAGATCGTCCGCAGCGACAACGTCGAACACCTCGCCAACATCCCCAAGGACGCCCTCAAGGGCACCAACTCCGACCTCGCGTTCCAGGGCAAGTACGCCTACGCGGGGAACTACGACGGCTTCCGGATCTTCGACATCTCCAACCCGAAGTCCCCGAAGACCGTCTCGCAGGTGTTGTGCCCCGGCTCCCAGAACGACATCTCCGTCTCCGGGAACCTGCTCTTCCTGTCCACCGACTCCTCCCGCAGCGACGACTCCTGCGCCAGCACGTCGCAGTCGGCGACGGTCAAGAACTCCTGGGAGGGCATGAAGGTCTTCGACATCAGCGACAAGCGCAACCCGAAGTACGTCGCCTCCGTCGAGACTCCGTGCGGCTCGCACACCCACACGCTGGTGCCCGAGCGCCGCAACGTCTACGTGTACGTCTCCTCGTACTCGCCGAACGCGGCCTTCCCGGACTGCCAGCCGCCGCACGACGGCATCTCCATCATCAAGGTGCCGCGCAAGGCGCCCGAGCAGGCCAAGATGATCGGCTTCCCGGTGCTCTTCCCGGGTGACGGCCCCGACGGCGGCGGCAACCCGGGCGGGCCCACCAACCCGGGCGTCTCCAAGACCACGGGCTGCCACGACATCACCGTGCTCCCCTCGAAGGACCTGGCGGCCGGCGCCTGCATGGGCGACGGCATCCTGTTCTCCATCAAGGATCCGGAGCGGCCGAAGGTCATCGACCAGGTCCAGGACAACGTGAACTTCGCGTTCTGGCACTCGGCGACCTTCAACCAGGACACCAACAAGATCGTCTTCACGGACGAGCTCGGTGGCGGCGGCGCGGCGACCTGCAACGCGGAGATCGGCCCCAACCGCGGTGCCAACGGCATCTACGACCTCGTCGGCAAGGGCGACAAGCGCAAGCTCGTCTTCCGCAGCTACTACAAGATCCCGCGCCACCAGGCCGACACCGAGAACTGCGTGGCGCACAACGGCTCGATCATCCCGGTCAAGGGCCGCGACATCATGGTCCAGTCGTGGTACCAGGGCGGGGTGTCCTTCTGGGACTTCACCGACTCGTCGAAGCCCAAGGAGATCGGCTACTTCGAGCGCGGCCCCATCTCCGTCACCGACTTCATCGGGGGCGGGACCTGGTCCGCGTACTACTACAACGGATACGTCTACTCGAACGACATGGTGAAGGGCCTGGACGTCCTGAAGATCAATGACAGGCGCACGGACCCGGCGAAGCGGGTGTGGCTGGACGAGCTGAACGTCCAGACGCAGCCGGACTACTTCGACCGTGACGACGACGAGGACGACGACGACTAGCGCGTCTGACGTGCCTGACGCGGCGGGGGAGTCTGACTCCTGAGCCGGCCCTGCGGGGTCGGCCCCGCGCCGAGGACGGTCAGCGGATGTTCCGCCGGGTGGCTGGCACCACCCGGCGGAACGCCGAGCTGCCAGTCCAGCCCGTACGCCCGGAACAGGTCCGCCCGTAGCAACTCGCAGCGCATCGGGGCGCCGGGCAGCACGATCGCGAAGACGGCCCCCATCAGCCGGGCGCGCAGCATCGGGTAGTCCACCTCGACCGCGTCCGAGCCGTACCGCTGCACCGCTTCGCCCAGCAGGGCGGCCAGCCGCTGCTGTTCGGGGCACTGCACGAAGCCCTCCGCCTGGAGGACCCCCGACATGTGCGCACGCATCAGCACGGGCCGGTCCACGCCGAGGCCGAGGACGGCGTCGATCGCCCGGGCGAGGACCTCCCGGCCGTCGTCCGACTGCGGCTCGCGGTTGATCGCCTCCTCCAGCGTGCGGTGCATCAACCGGTGGACGGCGGACTGCAACAGCTGGCGCTTGCCCGGGAAGTAGTACGAGACGAGGCCGCGCGCCGAGCCGGCCCGGTCCGCGATGTCGGCGAGGGTCGTGGTGTCGTAGCCCCGCTCGTCGACCAACTCCACCGTCGCCTGGAGCAGTCGGTCCCGGGAACGCCGGCGAAGCTCTTCATTGACCGATGGGCTCCGCGGGGACATGCTTGACTCCTGCGTTGACTGGCTCTGAGCCAATATACTCAGCGCAGGCCCCCGTGCGACCGTGAGGTCGCCTCGACGGGGGTGTCGACCGGACCGGGCGACGCGGGGGATCGCCCGGTCCGGAAGACGCGCCAGCAGTCAAGGACGAGGCGCGAGGGAATCGAAGTCGGCGCGTTCTCGACGTTCCCGAAGCACCGTCAGGGAGCCGCGTCCCGGCCCGCCCGGCGCTCCATCCGTGCGTACCCGGCGATCGACAGCGCCACCCAGCCGGCCCCCAGCAACCAGCCGCCGAGCACGTCCGTGGGCCAGTGGACCCCCAGGTAGAGCCGGGTCGCCCCCACCCCGAGGACCGACACGACCGCGACCGTCACGCACACGAACCACCAGGCGCCGCGCAGCCCGTGGCGCCACAGCAGCCACAGCAGCAGACCGCAGACGACGGTCGCCACCATCGCGTGGCCGGACGGGAAGGCCGCGTAGTGCGCCGAGTCGACGGGGTCCGGCCACTGCGGGCGCTCGCGGCCCACCGCCGCCTTCAGGGACTGCTGGATGACGGACCCGAGCGCGACCGTTCCGGCCACCCACAGGCCCAGCAGCCACTCGCGCCGCCACCACAGCCACAGCACGGCCACCGCGATGAGGATGCGCATCGTCCACGGGTCCCAGACCCAGTCCGACAGGATCCGGTTCGCCCGGACGAGGTCGGGCTCGGTGACCGCCCTGCGGTGCAGGGCCCGTGCGATCGACCGGTCGAAGGACATCAGGGGGGACCAGGCGACGGCGACCAGCCAGAGCAGGACGCCCGACAGCAGTGCCAACACCAGTCCGAGTGCGGCCGGCCGTCCTAAGGAGAGCCGCCGGCCACCGCCGGCGGGAGGGGGCGGCGGGGATTCAGGGGATACGGGAGGCCCGTGCGATCCCGGGGGCCCCGGAGGACCGGGGGTCCCAGGAGACCCGGGAGAAGGGTTATGCGGGGGATGCATGAAGCCGATCTTCCCCGCTGGCCGCGCCCCGGGCCATCCCCGTGCAGGACCGGTGTGGCGCGGTGTCGGGCGGTGCGAAGGGTCAGCCCAGTGCCCGCAGCGCGGGGACGAACGCCACGAGCACCGGTACCACCGGCACCAGCGCTGCCGCCGCGGTCAGCCGCAGCCGATGCAGCGGCGCCAGCCGCGGCGTGGCCGCCAGCAGGCGGTGCACCCGCTGCGGCACGTGGTCGTGCTGCGGCGGACAGGGCCCGAACGCCCCGCGCTCCTCGTTCAGTTCGACCAGGGCGAGGGCGATCGTCAGCCGCCCGAAGCGCTTGGACGCCACGTCGTCGGCGGCCAACTCCACCAGCCGGTGCATCTCGTCGCGGAACGCGGCGAACACCGGAACCTGGGGAAAGCCGTTGGCCAGGGCGCCCGAGCTGTGCAGCAGCCAGTCGTGCCGGGCGCGGGCGTGCCCCTGTTCGTGCGCCAGCACCGCATCGAGCTGACGCCCCTTCAGTCGGCGCAACGCGGCCGTCGTGATGACCAGTTGGGGCGTGGTGCCCGGCAGCCACCAGGCGCCCGGACGGGCGCCCTCCAGCACCACGAGCCGTTCGCCGTCGGTCTGCTCGCCCGGCATCAGCGGGGCCCGCACCAACAACTCCTGCCGACGGCGTCGGCGCTGCCCCCGGGCGATGCGCACCTCGCGCGTCAGCATCGCCAGCGACCACAGCCCGCCGAAGGCCAGGACGACCGCGAGACCGGCGGCCCAGGGTCCGTCCGTGCCCAGCGCGTACGCCTCCACCACGCCCTGCGGCGCGGGCGCGAAGACGTGTCCCCGCACGAGCTGCCACGCCGCGGCGGCGCTGAAGGTCATCGACAGCGCGAACGAGAGCAGCACCGCCGCCACCACGCACTGCCACACCCACAAGGCCACGATCGGTTCTCGCTCCGACCAATCTGCGCGCGACACCAGACGGGGCGCCGCCACAGCGGCCAGCGCGCCGAGCAACAGCAGCACGAGGGGGACCAGCATGCCAACAGCCTATGAGTGCCGTACCACCTGCGGATATGATCTCGCCCGCCATGTGACGTACGCCACGGTTTCGCGTTCGGCGCCCGGGACCCGATCGGGCCGTCCGGTGTCCGTGCGCCTCACAGCGCGGCCAACATCGCGAGCATCCCGAGCCCCATCGCCAGCCGGCATGCCGGCAACAGCTCCGGCAGGGGTGTGGCCGCCGGCGGGGCCCCCGCACGGGCCGGGACCAGCCGGATCCCCGAACGCACCACGTACACCGCGTAGTACGCCAGCAGCGCGCCCGTCAGCAGCGGCATCCCGGCCGAGGCGGCAGCCTCGGCGGGCGCGTGCCCGCCGTGTCCCGTCGCCCCGCCGCCGGGCCGGGCCATCGCCACCGCCATGTACGCCATCGCGAGCGATCCGACGAGGTGGTGCAGATGGTGGGCGCCGCGCCGGGCCGCCCATAAGGACGCCAGTGCCGCGCACCCGAAGACCGCCGCGTACCCCGTCCAGGTCCAACGCGGCAGCGTCAGGACGGCGGCGGGCACGGCCATCACGGCCATCCCCAACCCCATCAGAGCTTCGTCACCCGCGGCCCGCCGGGCGTCCCCGGAGCACCTCCGCAACCGCAGCAGGCAGTACGCACCGGTGATCCCGCCGAGCGCGACGAGCAGCCAACCGGGCAGCACGGGTCCGTGCACGACGTCTCCCCCCTCGTGACGGTGTCGAACGCGACCGCGTCGAAGGTGCGATGCCCGCGGGAGCCGGAGCGCACCCGAGCGCACAGGGGTGCACGGGGGGTGTGCAGGGGAGTGCACCACCGCGCCGCGCCCCCTCGGGTCCACGACGTAGTCTGTGCGGCGGCCCGTGCCCGACGGCCGGGAACCCGCCGCCGAGAGGAAGAGCGACCGCCATGAGCAGCGCACCGCCCCGGAACACCGCGCACCTCACCTTCCGTGACGCGCGGGAGGAGGACGTGCCGGCGCTGGTCGCGCTGGTCCAGTCCGCCTACCGGGGCGAGGAGAGCCGGCTCGGCTGGTCGTCCGAGGCCGATCTGGTCGGCGGCATCCGCATCGACGCGGACGGCGTCCGCAGCATCATCGGGGCTCCCGGGAGCCGGCTCGTCGTGGTGGCCGACGGCGGCGAGACGATCTGCTGCTTCCAGCTCGAACGCCGCGGGGAGTGGGCGTACTTCGGCCTCTTCGCGGTGCGCCCGGGGCTCCAGGGCGCCGGTGTCGGCCGGCACGTGATCGGCGCGGCCGAAGAGATGGCCCGGGCGGAGTGGGCCGCCCGCGAGGTGCGGATGACGGTGATCGCGCAGCGGGTGGAGCTGATCGCCTGGTACGAGCGGTGCGGATACCGCCGTACCGGACGGCTGTCGCCCTTCCCGTACGGCGACGAGCGCGTGGGCACCCCGCTGCGCGACGACCTGGTCTTCGAGGAACTGGTCAAGGCGTTGGGCTGACGCACCGGTGCGGTCCGGCTACGAGGGCGGGCGGATCACGCCGTGAAGCGGCCGGTGCGCCGGATCTCGGGGAAGTCGGTGGTGACCCCGTCCAGTTCGAGCGCGCGCGCCAGCTTCAGCTGCTCCTGGGTGTTCACCACCCAGCCGATCACCCGCAGCCCTTCCTCGTGCGCCCGCTCCGTGGTCTCCAGGGTGAGCCGGCGGATGTTCAGGGCGAGCCAGTCGGCGCCCACGGCGGTCGCCCGGTCCACGACGTCCTGGCCCCAGCGGCTGGCGATCAGCACGGTCCGCACCCCCGGCACCAGGGCGGCGATCTCGGCCACGGCGTCGTCGTGGAAGGAGGAGACCGTCACCCGCCCGGCGAGGTCGTTGCGGAGCATCACGTCGGCGAGCGCCTGCGCCGCCGCCACGTCCTTGATCTCCGCCTGGAGGGGCGCCTTGACCGCCCCCAGGACCTCCTCGAAGACGGGCACCCGCTCGCCGCGGCCGGCGTCGAGGCCGCGCAGCTCCGCCAGGGTTTTTTCGGCCACCGGGCCGGACCCGTCGGTCGTGCGGTCCACGTCGGCGTCGTGCATGACGACGAGCGCGCCGTCCTTGCTCAGGTGGAGGTCGAGTTCGATGGCGTCCATGCCGGTGCGTTCCGCCCGGATGAAGGAGCGCAGGGTGTTCTCCGGCTCGACGCCCATGACCCCGCGATGACCGATGGTGAGGAAAGTCAAGATTCTCTCGCTTCCGTCGACGGCGGCTCCCGCGCGGCAGCCTGACGACGCCGCCCGGCAAGGCGCAGCCTAACCGTCCGTCGCCGCGTGGGAACCGTGTCTGCGCCCACCTCTGGGTCAGACCGCTCCTGTGGGTGATCCGACCGGGGGAAGAGCGTGTTCCCACCCATGCGGACCGTAAACCTTCCTGCGATCAAGGGGGTGAGGCAGGATAATTTCCGTAGGGGTCACTTGTCCGGAAGAACGCCACATGGATACGGTGTCTTGACGCAAGGTTCTCCTGTGGAGGAAGTGACATGACGGAAATTCTTGTGAAGGGCGCAGACGCGGCCGCCATATCCACCGCCCAGTCGGTTGCCGAGCACTCGGCGTGGCCGAGGCTCAAGAATGCCGTCGAGGAGATCCGGCCCTGGCAGTCCGCGGACGGCTCGATCGACTTCGACGCCGAGGGCGCGCCCACCCGGGCCGCCGCCGAAGCCGCCGTCGAGCGGGTCGTCGCGGCCGTCGAGGAGCTGTCGCCGCTGCTGCCGCACGGCGCCGCGTACCACCGGGCGCTCGTCGCGGACCTGCGCGCCTGGGCCGACGGTGCCTTCGGCGTACCGGACTTCCTGGACTCGCTGCTCGCCTTCCACCCCGCGGCCAACCGGGTCGACGGCCTCCAGCACCTGGTCGTCTTCCCCATGTACACCCAGAACGGCAACCCGGACCGCAATCTGGAAGCCGTCGTCCTGCGCATGGTGTGGCCCGAGTGGCTGGCCGAGCTGGAGCGCACCCGCTACGACAACCCCCTCTTCTGCGGCATCACCTTCGAGGACTTCACCGCCGGTTACGACACCAACTCCGCGGTCCTCTTCCCGGAGACGATCGCCGTGCGCGAGGCCCCCGAGCGCTTCACCTGGGGCGGCATCTTCTGCGACCGCGAGGCCGCCCGCTTCCGCGCCGTCACCACCGCGGCCGTCGACGTCCTCGGTCTGGAGCTGCCCGAGGACATCCGCGCCATGGTCGAGGACCAGCAGCGCTGCCAGGAGGCCTTCGTGCTGTGGGACATGGTCCACGACCGCACCCACAGCCACGGCGACCTGCCCTTCGACCCCTTCATGATCAAGCAGCGCCAGCCCTTCTGGATGTACGGCCTGGAGGAGCTGCGCTGCGACCTGACCGCCTTCAAGGCGGCCGTGCAGCTGGAGGCCGACGGCGTTGCGCAGGGGCGCGACGTGCAGTACGCGGTCCTCTTCGACCGCATGTTCCGCTTCCCGGTCACCGGCGAGCGGGTGCGCAACTACGACGGCCTCGGCGGCCAGCTCCTCTTCGCCTACCTCCACCAGCACGACGTGGTGCGCTGGACCGACAACACCCTGAAGATCGACTGGGAGCGCGCACCGCAGGTCACCAACCAGCTCTGCGCCGAGATCGAGAAGCTCTACCGCGACGGCATCGACCGACCCAAGCTGGTCCACTGGTTCGCCGCGTACGAGCTGGTCTCCACCTACCTCGCCCCGCACCCGGGCTCCCGCTGGGCCAAGGGCCCCGACGCCCTGGACCTGTCGCAGCCGCCGCGCAAGCTCGTGGACGACGTGCTTCCCGACGAGTTTCCGCTCAGCATGTTCTATGAGGCCCTGGGCAAGAAGCTCAAGAAGGTGATCGCCTCCACCAAGGGGATTCGTGCGTCCTCTTCAGGTTTCACCTTTGAGATCGGCGCCTCCAAGACCGCCTGACCTGGGCAAACGAAAGGCCCCTGCCTCACAGCAGGGGCCTTTCGTCACGTGCGATGTCAGGTGAGCGGGCACCCGAGATCAGAGTGGTGTCGATTCGGGCAGCACACCAGGCTGAGCGAAACGATGTTGCCCGGCCGGTTGTAGTACACCCAGCTCACGTCCACGCCGACGGGGAGGACATCCAGCGCGTACTCCCGTCTCGTGTCCAGGCTCGCGTACGCCTGACGGCCGTCCTCGCGCTCCATCGGGGGATGGTCGAGGAAGTGCTTGACCAGCCAGTCGACAGCCGCTGCGACATCCGTCCAGGTGCGCTCGCGGGCCGCCTGGCCCCGCTTCATCAACCAGTGCCCGGTCATCATGGGCGGCAGGGTCGAGGTGGGAAACTCGGCCATCACTTCGCGGTACCTCTGAAGAACGCGGATGGCCACCTTGTCCTCGTCGGAGGCTGGAGGCGCTGGGGGGTCAGGATGCGGAGGCCGTCGATCGCCTTCCTGGTGGTAGCTGCCGGGCGACCCGATCCACGGACCGTAGCCGTGGAAGTGTCCTGTCCAGCTCATGCGCGCCTTCCGAACGGGGAGGGCGGGCCGCCCTCATGCGCGTAGGGCGACCCGCAGGTTGGGGGTGTGGCAGACGTCAGGCGGCGAGACCGCGGCTCTTCACCCAACCGACGGCGAAGCCGTCGAGCTCGGCCGTGGTGAACCGCAGTTCCTTGCCGGCGCCCTCGGGCTTGGAGTCGCGGATCACGTACGAGTCGGCGGCGCCGGGAATCGCGGCGAAGTCGACGCAGCCCTCGGTGCAGGGCCCGCCGCAGAAGCTCGTCGGCTCGACGCCGTCCGTCGGCAGGCTGTAGATGTTGCCGTCCATTGGGTGGTCCTTCCTGGTGCGACGCTGCGGAGAAGCGCTCTCCGCGCCGTAGTGCACTTGCAGCCCGCTCCAGCCCAGCCTTCCTGACCCAGGCTGGAGCGGGCGTTTGGTTCCGCCCCCGAGGGTTGTTGGCCGTGGGGGAACGACCAGGGAGTCACCTCGGGGGCGGAAGTTCGGTAGACCGCCGCGAACTACATGGGGTGCCGTGATCAGTGGTCCTTCAGGCCGGCAAGGATTCCTGCCGCGAGAGCAGCCACGAGTCCGAGCAGAGCGATCACGTAGATGACCTGCTGCGTCTTGGGGCTCATGCCGCGCCGGACCCGTTCCTCTCGGTGTAGATCCACAGCAGGCGCCGGGTCGCTTCGGCGACTTCGCGCATGAAGAAGTAGGCCGTGAAAGCCGGGGCCTCCAGGGTGGGTCGGTTCTTCATGTCGATCAGCGAATACGCCTTGCGAAACTGCTGCAAGACCAGTGCGTCGTCGTCAGCGCCCAGGTCTTCGCCGAGGAGCAGTTGCAGGTGCCCGATCAAGGCCGGGATCTTGGCCGCAATGTCGGCGCGGGTGGACGTGCCGAGCCTCGCGGCGAGGGCGGCGTCGACACTGTCCTGGATCAGCTCCACGTCGATCGGGGCGTCACTCTCGGTCGACGCTGTCACTTCGAATCTGCTCGTCTCAGCCTTCACAGCGTGTCCCTCACTGACTGACGGCGGTTTCACCGGATGGAAGCCAGCGTTCCGCGTGAATGACGTGCGGACCACGGCGTTCGTGGGTCAGTGTTGGGACATCTTTGGGACAAGGGCGGGTACCGAGGTTGAGAGCAGCGAGAGTCGGGGAAGGGGGCGCGCATGAGCATCGCCGACAGGCGTAGGGCTCAAGGCTTCACCCAAGAGGGGTTTGCCTTCGCGGTAGGCGTCGATCGGCGCACCGTAGGCCGATGGGAGACGGGCAAATCCAGCCCTCAGCCTCCGCAGCGGCCCAGGGTCGCCGAGGTGCTACAGATGGACCTCGACGAACTCGATGCGTTGCTTACTTCAACAGGGGCGCGGCCGAAGCCCGTACGGTCAGCGCCGAGTGCCTACTACGGCTCAGGGGACCCAGACGAGATGATCCGACGCGAGTTTCTGCGCCTCATGGCGCTGTCTGGCGTGATTGCTGCCATACCTGATGACGAGGCGGAGGCCCTGGAAGGCAGCGGCGACGACTTTGGGCGTATGAACGGTCACCTGTGGCAGGTCTACCAACTCGCCCGCACCAAGGGCTCGGTGTACCCAGTAGTACAGTCTCAGCTCACCGCATTGAACGATGCACTGCGCGAGGGGCGAGCCCAGGCGGGGACGCTCTGCTTCGCGGCCGGCGACCTGTTTCAGTTGGCGGGCGAGCTGGCCTTCGACGCCAATCGATACCACGATGCTGCCGCCTCGTACTCGCTCGCGGCCAGCGCGAGTAAGGAAATCGGCGCCTACGACCTGTGGTCGTGCGCCCTGATCCGGAGCGCCTACGTAGACCTTTCCGAGCGTCGTTACCGACGCGCTGCCGACACCCTTGGGTTCGCGCGTCGCATCGCCCTACGCGGGGACGGCAGCCTTGCGACGAGGCACTGGGCGGCAGCCGTGCAGGCTGAGGCGTTCGCCTGGCTCGGCGACTTCGGAGCCTGCGAGGAGGCCCTGGATGAGGCCGAGAAGGTGGCCAGCCTCAGCGGCCAGGGGTCGAACGGCAGATGGCTGCGCTTCGACGGCTCACGCTTGGCGGAGGAGCGAGGCGCCCGGTACTTGCAGCTCAACCGGCTCGACCTGGCCGAGACCGCGTTGAAGGACGCGCTGACGCTCGCTCCCCTGGCCGCTGGCCACTCCTTCCGCCGCCGCGGTGCGGTACTCGTCGACCTGGCCGCCATCGGCGCCAAGCGTAGGGACTCGGAGCAGGTCATGCAGTACGGGCTCGAAGCCCTGCGGCTGGCACGGATCTCTGGGTCCGGATACGTCGCCCGTAGACTCCGGGCCATGACCGTCGAGCTGGGCAACTTGGGGCGTGACCGGCACATCGCCGAGTTGAAGGCTGAGATCGGCACCCTGGCGGCATGACGAGAAGGGGATGGCATGACGATTGAGGGCGCGCGGGTCTTCCGTGAGGCGTGGATCGCTGGAGTGCACAGGCATTTCCCTGGCCAGCCGAAGTCGAGCTACGTGACCCCATGGGGGGACACGCCCGAATGGGAGCGCGAGGCTGCCGGCGTCGTGTACGAGCAGGTACGTCAGTTCCTCGAACTGAGCGGTGGCCACGCTTCTCGCCTGTCTCGCGAACAGAAGGGTCGGTTCGTCGCGACGTGCTGGACGGCGCAGATGTTCAAGCACTTCGAGAACCCGAAGCCCGGGTATGTGGCCGACTGGCCGGCCCTGCCGGACTGGCAGAGGGAGACGGACGCGGACATTTTCGAGGCCGTCGAGGACAGCCTGAAGTAAGGGAGCCCCAAGCGCACGAAAGACCCCCCAGCCGCGAGGCCAGGGGGTCTTCGTCATGCAGTCAGCGCACCGGGCAGGCGCCCGTGCTGCACTCCTCGTCCGTCGAGTCCTCGACCGAGGTCACCCCGTACTCGGCGAACTCCTCCGCGGTCAGCCGCTCGTACGGGGCCTGCTCGCGCGTCCCGTCCGGCATCAGGGTGGTGCCCTTCAGGTCCGGTAGCCAGCCGGCGATGATGCCGGCGGCCTCCTCGACGGTGTACTTGCCCTCGGGGAAGTTCGCGGTGAAGCTGACCGCATTGTCGGCGTACTCGCCCTGGTACATGGCCTGGAGGGCGAGCATCCGGTCCAGGTCGATCTCGTCCGCAGCCTCCACGATCCCCGGGTCGTAGCCCATCGCCTCGACCTCGGCGACCAGCTTCTCCTTCGTCGGGTAGGCCACGACGTAGGTGTTGCCGCTCTGGTCGTAGATGCAGGGCTCGACCTTGAAGCCGTCGAACTCCGCCTTGGCAACCGTCGCGGCCTGGGCTGGGTCGGTCATTGAGAAGCGGACGCGGCGAAGGAAGTGCCGGGCGTAGATCGGGTGGATGCCCTCGCTCACGCCGGGGAGCTTCGCGATCGAGCCAGTCGGCGCGATGGTCGTCACCTTCACCGGCTCCGGGATGCGGAGCTTGAAGGCGTAGGCGCGAGCCTCGTCGCGCACCTGGCCTTGCAGGCTGAACAGGTAGTCGCGGAAGGTCTGGTTGGACGGGGCCTCCGAGTAGCGGATGCCCTGCTTCGCGAGGAAGCCCTGCACTCCGAGGTGGCCGACGCCGATGCGGCGATTGGCCGCCAGGCGCTTGGCCTGCTCCGCGTCGGTCACGTCGCCGTAGGTGGCGCGCATCAGGAAGCGAGTCATCAGCCGGTGAGCCTGGTCAAGGGCGATGTAGTCGACCTCCCCGCCCTTCTCCTTCGGAGCGAAGTAGTCCAGGTTCACGTGCCCCAGGTTGCAGTTCTCGGCCGACTCCAGGGCGATCTCGCCGCACGGGTTGGTCGCGATGACCTCGCCGACCTCACCCTCGTTCGAGTACGAGCTGTTCCAGTAGCCGGGCTCGCCGTTCCGCAGCATCCCGGCGATGACCGCCTCATGGACGGCGGTCGCCTCGACGTGCGCCTCACGGTCGGTCTGGTCGCGCAGTGCCTTGATGAAGCGGTCGTCGATCTCGATTGAGATGTTCGTCGTCCAGTGCTTCAAGCCGTCGATCTTGCACGTCAGGAAGTCGTGGATGAACGGGTCGTCCCACTTGCAGATGGCCATGCGGGCAGAGCGGCGGACGCCGCCAGAGACGACGCACTCGGCGATGGCGTGGTCGATCTCCATCGCCTCGGTCGGGGTCAGATACGGCTCTACGCCCCATTCGCCGACCTCAGAGGCTGAGTGCGAGAGGATGCGCCCGACTTCGGCCAGCATTCGAGCGAAGGGGCCGGGCCCGCTCGCCGTGCCGCCGAACGTCTTCAGGCGCGAGCCCTTGCAGCGCACGCGGGACACGTCGTACACGCGCTGCTTGTGCTTGACCTCGCCGTCGGTCATGAAGGTGTCGATCAGGTCGACGAGAGCGTCAGCCCAGCCCTCACGGGAGTCTTCGACTTCGAAGGCGCCAGCCCAGTCGGAGTCGTACTCGGTCGACAGCAGGCCGGCCGCCTTCATCTCGGCGTAGTCCTGGTGCATCGGGTCGCAGACGACGTGCACTTCGAGCTCGCGCCGTGGGGCGCCGTACGGCTGGAGGTACTTCGAGCTGTAGTTGCCGCCGACCCCGCCGCCTTCCATCAGCCGCATGTAGGTGAACTCGAAGTGCCGGCTGAGCTTGTCGCCCCAGGGCGCGACGTGGCAGTTGAACAGGTACTGGCGGCCCTTGACGCCGGTCGCCCACAGGTGTCGGCCTGCGGGAATGATGGCGAACACGTCCATGAAGGAGACGAGCTCGTCGTATTCGTCCTTCGCCGCCCGCGGCCACGCGTCCATGTCGGCGCCGTGGACGAGGGCGAGGTTGCCGCGAGCGACGCGGCGGACAGTGTCGGGCCAGGTCTCCTTCGAGCCGTCGGGCAGCGTGCGGGAGTAGGTGCGGTTGTAGACGAGCTCGCCGGTCGGGCCGAAGGGGGCATTGCTCACTGGGTAATTCCTCCTGAAGTTCGTCGGGCCTTTCACTGCCTCAAGCCGGCAGCCCCTGAGGACTGCCGGCTGGCTACACTTACACAGGTCGGCCGGTCAGCTCGCCGAGTACGACGATCACCCGCTTCAGCGTCCCTGCGCTGTACGCGGCGAGGTCGGACAGCAGTTTCACCTGCGCGACCGTCTCCTCGGCTGTGGGTGCCGGATTCGCGAAGTAGGCCAGGGACAGGCCGATCCGCTCGTTCAGGTACGGAAGCGCAACGTCGACCTCGGCTCGCAGGCCATCAAGCAGGGCTCGCTTGGCCTTGCCGGCGATCTCTTCCGCTGTGTACGGGCGGGAGTAGATGACGCCCGCGCTGTCCGCACGCACATCGCGCCAGAAGTACAGCTCGCGTTCATCGTCGTGGTAGTCAAAGCGATTCCCGGTCATGCCCGCGGGCGGTGCCTGGCTCACGCGGCGTCCTCCAGTTGGTCGTAACCGTCGATGTACCGCTCGCCGTTCAGGTGGGCAGCGAGCTTGCCCACTCCTCGCTCACACCGGTACGAGACCGCGCGCTGCGTCACCCCCTGGAAGCCGGCGATCATGTCCTGAGTGCAGTCGAGGTGGTAGCGCATGTAGAGGGCTTGCTTTTCCTCCAGAGAGAGCGGCCCGACCCTCCATGCAGTGCTCACGTCGGCGAGGTGCACGAGGAAGTCGGAGCCCTTCTTCTTGTCGACGTGCCCCTTGGGCATGTCGGGGTCGGGGCGCTGGTCGTTCTTCATGCCGTATGCGGCGTCCGGATCGAAGATGGCGGCCAGCATCCGTTCGACGATCGCTCGGTTGTAGCCTCCCGCCATTCAGGCCACCTTGGGGTTGAAGGACTCCAGGGCCGCCTCGTAGGACTGCCCCTTGGATCGGTGCTTCGCCGCGGTGAGGGTCCTGTCGCGAAGCCTCTGCCACAGCCAGTTGTGCAGCACGCCCGGACTGACAGACAGGGCCTCGCGCGCCTGCCGGTGCCGGGTGGCCAGGAGAACCAAGCACTCCTGGTGCGCGTCGTCGCGCTCCAGCGTGAGGCCGTACCGCTCGGCCGCCTTGAGGGCGACGACCTCGGCGACGCCGATCACGCCCTCCTCGGAGAGGATCGACCAGTCGGCGGAAGCCTCCTCGACGGTGTTGTACGCGTTGGTGATCTCGATCAGGTTCACTGGGTGACTGCCTCCTTCACGGGCGCACCCCCGTCCTCGTCCAGCTTGCTGACGGCGACGAGTGCCGCAGCGGCAAGCTGGACGAGGGCGTACCGACGCTCGGCGGGATTCAGGGCGGCCAGGGCCTCGAAGCCCAGGGACAGGACCAGCCCGTCGAGGGAGCCGTGGTCGGCGAAGTGGCGGCCCCAGGCGGCAGCGCGGCGGTCGTACTGCTCGGCGCGACCAGCCTCAACGGGCCTCACCTCCAGCTCGGCGTGGTTCTTGAGCTCGGCCTTCAGGGCGGTAAGGAGCTGCGCCGTCGGGTCGGGTCGGCGGGTGGCCTTCTTCGGAGTGGCCTTGGTTTCGGTGCTCGTCTCGTCGTCGCTCATGCTGCGGTCTCCAGGTCCTTTCGGTAGAGGGAGAGAACGTGCTCGGCGCCGTGCGCCAGGTAGGTGTCCGTGACGTCCGCGCGCAGGCGTACGGCCTTGGCGGTGCGCAGGGCCCGCGTGATCTTGCCGGTGAGTTCGGCGCCCGCGTCGTCGGGGTCGGCCCAGGTCCACACGCGGTTGAAGCCGGCGAGCATCCGCCGGTGCCGGCCGAACCACATGTTGGCCCCGGGGATGGCGACCGCGCACAGGCCGAGCTTGGTCAGGATGATCGCGTCGAGCTCGCCCTCGGTGACGTGGATCTCCTCGCCCGCGCGGTGGACGGCCCCGACGTTGAACGCCCTGGGGATGTCGTCCTTGATCGTGTTGTACTTGCCGTGGAAGTAGTCCCGGTGGTTGTGCTCGCTCAGGCAGCGAAAGCGCACGGTGAGGGGCTGTCCGTCGCGTCCGAGGTAGGGGATGGCAAGCATCCCGCGGTACTTCTCGTGGCCCGGTGCCGGGTCGACGACGATCCCGAGCCTGAAGGCCAGGGCCTCCTCCCGCCCGATACCCCGATCCATCAGGTACTTCGCGGCCTCGGGGGTCACGTGCGCCTGGTAGGCGCTGACCGCCTCCTCCAGCATCTCCTTCTGGGACGTCGAGAGCGGCGTGAGCGGTTCGTGCTCGGCCAAGCTGGTTCTCCTCCTTACTTCCTCTTCCAGGCCGGCACGTAGCCGTCTCCGGACTTGCGGCCGGGCGTCTTGCCCGGCGCCTTACGGCCGCCTCCGTAGCGGCTCGTGTAGCTCGTCTCCTTGGCGACCGCGCCTTCCTCCAGGCCGTGTTTCTTGGCGTACGCCTTGGCCTGTTTGAAGTCGATCGCCTTGTCGAGCTGCATGTCGTGGTACTTCTCGATCAAGGTGAAGCTGTCCCCGCCATTCCCGCAGGAGTGGCAGTTCCACAGGCCCTCGTCGAGCCGGTAGGACATCGAGGGAGTGTTGTCGTCGTGCAGGGGGCACTTCGCCATACCGGTGTTGCGCTGGTTGAAGTCCACGTCGAAGTGGTGCATGACCGAGTCGAGCAGGGGCTTGCTGTCGGACCCTTCGCCTCGGTCGGAGTCGATCCGGTGGAACCTCACGGATGCGTCACCCCCAGGTGCTCTTCGACGGCGAGGATCAGGTCGTAGTCGGACTCGGGGTCCCCGAAGTAGGCGGCGAAAGCCAGGGCGATGTCCCAGACCTCCGCCCAGATCGCGAGCCGGGACTCCACCAGCTCGTCACCCGTCACTGCGGGTCCAGCCCGAGGTAGTCCTCGACGGTCGTGAGAACGAACGCCTGGCGCCAGTTCTTTCCGCGCCGCTTCACGACCACGACCGACTCGACGTCCTCCAGGTCCAGGCCCCGGTGCTTGGCGAAATTCTCCCGCTCGACGATCGCCTCACCGAGGAAGACGCCGGGCTCGAACTTCGCGTTCTTCGCCTCGATCACCAAGTACTTGCCGTCGCCCTCGCGGATGACCAGGTCGCCCTCATCCTCGGCGCCTGCCAGGCGAAGGGACTCGACGTCGAACCCCTCGCTCCGCAGTCCCTCGCGCAGGTCGGCCTCCCACTGCGCGCCGACTCGCTTGTTGCGCTTGTTCCTCGCCGCAATGCTGCTGCTCAACTTTCACACCACCTCTCGGCAAGCCGGACAGATGTCCAACATCTCGCTACAGTTACACATCAAGATCCGAGCGACAGGGCCACCTTCGTCGGCGACCACTCCTCAGCCGGCTTCTCCTTCACGGCCTGGATGATCTGCCGCACCTCCGCCTTGCGGAAGCGGGTGTACTCCGGCTCGCAGATCATCGTGGCGTATCGGCCGGCAGTCGGATCGCAGGGGCCCATTCGTTGCTTGATGCACGCCACGTTGTATGCCAGCGACGTCGGGTCCAGGGCCACCGAAAGCGAGAGCTCGGGCTTCTCGGACAGGCCGCCCTTGACCTGGTCGCGGGACGGAGGGGCCCAGGGGTTCGTCTTGGCCTCCCATGCCTTGTCGCTGGCATGGTGCAGGATCAGCACCGTGGCGCCCGTGTGGCGGGCCAGCTCGGTGCAGGACTGCATGACCGCCATCTGCTCGGTGTAGTCGGACTCGGCGCCCTCGAAGTCCATCAGGTTGTCGAACACGATCACCTGCGGGTACGCGTCCCACAGCTCGACGTACGCCTCCAACTCCTCGTCCACCGAGCGCCAGGTGATGGGCGAGCCGAACGAGAACGTGATCTTCGAGGCGGCGAGCGCGTCGATGTACGCCTGCCTGTACTTGCCGCCCTCCGCCATGCCGGCCTCGACCATCTCGGTCGTGTCCCGCGTGGCCATCGAGGCAAGCCGGCTGGACGCCGTGAAGGCGCTCATGTCGGCGGAAAAATACAGAGTCGGCAGGTTCATCTGCGCCACCCAGAACAGGGCGAAGCCCGACTTCTGCGTGCCGCTTCGGCCGGCGATCATCACCACTTCGCCATGCCTGGGCTTCACGCCCATGGCGTACAGGTCGGCGAACGCCTCCACGCGGGGGAGCTCCCGACCGCTTGCGGCGTGCAAGGCGAGGGACCTTCCGGGAGTCAGCACGAGGCGCCCCCCTTTCCGATGACGACGACGCGGCCGATGCCGGCCGAAGTGATCAGGGTGGTGCAGGCGGTGCAGGGCTTCCGGGTCACGTACAGCGTGGAGCCGGGCAGCTCGAAGGGGTTCGAGTGGTAGATGGCGTTCGCCTCAGCGTGGACCGCCGAGCAGTTCGCGTAGTCGGTGTCCGCGGCCAGCTCGGCGTATTCGAGGCGCCCGCGGGGGCAGTTGCCCGCGGAGGCGCAACCGGGGATGCCGGCCGGCAGGCCGTTGTAGCCAACGGCGAGAATGCGATGTGTTCGGCTGAGCAGGACGGCTCCCACCTGGGAGCGCGTGCAGTCCGCTCGGGTCGAGACCGTAAGGGCGATCTCCGACGCCCATTCGTCCCATGTCGGCCTCACTGGACCTCCTCTCTGCCCGTAGGTGCGGGCTCATCGACCCCCTTCGATTGCAGCGACACTTACACAGTCAGGTCAGTCGAAGTCCGGGGCAGCCGCCAGAGCGGCCTCCGTCTGCTCCTCGCGCTTCTTGGCGTACGCGATCACCGCGTTTCGGACGGCCGCGTCGGTGAGCGGACGCCAGACCCAGGCCGGGCGCTGGCCGGGCTTGGTCGGGGGTATCTGGTCGAGGGTGACGATCGTGGCGCCACCGACGATGGTCTCCAGGTCGCGGGCGAGGATGGTCTGCTCGATCCTCTGGCCCTTGGTGACCTGCGGAGTACCGGACGCGAGCGCGGCCTGGTCCTGGAAGACGGTGATGTCCGCGAGGATGCTGTCCTTCGGGCCGTTCGGGGTGGGGCGCTGGCGCTCGAAGCTGTGGACCTCCAGAAGGATCGCGACCGCGCTCTGGTTGTCCGTCGGCTTGAACCAGCCGCTTCCCTGAACCGGGATGTCGATGAGGTTGAGAGCCACTGTGTCTGATCTCCTTCGTTCTGCGGTTGCGGTGCGATGTGAGTTGAGGTGCTGCTGACGGGCGCTACGCGCCCGCGGTCTGGAGCGCCTTGCCCTTCGCCTTCCACGCCGCCATCACGGCGGCATCGGCGAAGGCTGCCTGGTTGCCGGCCCACAACCTCTTCAGGCCGTCGACCGTGGTCTGCCGCTCAATCTCCCCGAGGATGTAGGCGTTCGGGTTCTCCCTCTTCGACTCTGCGACACTTGCACTGCCGGGCCAGGGTTCGCCAGACTGGGCAGCCGAGGCAGCCTCCCACGGGTCGTCGCTCGGCTTGGCCGGCTCGACGGCGGTCTCCTCGACCACCGTCGCTCCGAGCGCCGTCGCGATCAGGCCCTTACCGTGCGCGATCTGGGTCGCGTTCGTAACGATGCTGCTCAGGCTGAGGCCGGCCTGCGTCGCCGGGTCCATGCCGAAGAACTCCATGACGTCGGCCCTGATCTCCCCGGCTGTCCCCCGGAAGACCGCCCACGTCGCGTCGTGGCCCTTGTCGTACTTGATCGTGACGCTGATCTCGCTCACTGGTTGGTGTGCCCCTCTCTCGCTGCGATGTCGCTACACTTTCACACTTTGCCCGACGGGTCAAGCCTGTTCTCGGCGGTCCGGGTTACAAACGGCAGCATCGCGCCCTTCGTGGACCGAGCCTGTCGAACCGTGAGTGCAAGTTGAGCCAGTGCCCACCCGATGTTCAGGTCGACCCAGTACAAGTTACACACTCCCTCGCCCTGTGGCAAGTGGACGACGATGCCCCAGTCCTGGCGTACGAGAGGCAATGGCGAGTAAGCCGCTGCCGCCTGCTCCGCCGTGAACTTCGTCTTCTTCCACGCGGCGAACGCCTTCTTGTCGTCCTTGTCCGGCGCGGGGAAGTGGGTGTGGTCGTACAGCTTGCCGCGCGAGTACACCGCGAGCTGCGACGCCATCTTGAGCTTGCCGTACTCGATGTTGCCGGTCTTCGTGTCCGTGATGAAGTTGCCGGCGATCGGCTTGCCGTCCGGGCCAGGGCCCTCGTAGTACGCCAGCCGGTCGAACGTCCCGCCCACTCCGAGCTCGTCCACGATGACGAACTGCTCGACAGCCACCACCTTCAGGGGTGCGGTCGCCATCATGTACGCGGCCATGTCGTCGAGATCCTGACCCGAGATGGTCCTGGGTAGCGGCTCCCCGCGGTCGACGTACTCGGAGAGGTCGTGCAGGTAGGTACCGCGTCGGCTCTTCTCGTTGGCGCCTGCGGCATCCTCAGCCTGCTTGGCGAGGGCGTTGAGCTGCCTCTTGCCGACCGGGTCCTCGGGGTCCAGCTCGCGCACCTTGGAAGTCAGGTCTGGGCGCCTGGTCGCGCCGATCAAGACGTTGCGGGTCTTCCAGTCGACGAGGGCCGACTTGTCCTCGATGCAGTCGATGAATGTGGTGGTCCGGGTGTACCCCTTCGGAGTGCCGCCGCCACTGGGGACGACGAGTGGCCGTCCCCAACCATCACGGGGGACTGCTTCGTTGGGGTGCAAGGGCTTGGCCTGAGGAAGGTCGATCAGATTCAGTACCACTCACTGTCCTTTCGTCGAGGTGTCGACCGGCGTCTGGTTCAGAGGTGCGTGACGTTCCGCCTGGTCCTTGCTGTGAGGGAAGTGATCGAAGTGCAGAGGGCTCGGCAGAAACAGGGCCACGACCGAGGCGGCGACGGCGATGGTCAGCGGTCCGCGCCTGATTGGCTGGCGCCTGCTCTCCTGAGAGCTGGCGAGTGCGTCGACAGCCTGCTCGGTCATGGCCAGGTAGATGCGTACGGTGCCGTCTTCAAGGATCTCGGGCTCGCACTCGTCGGAGTCCATCGGCTCCAAGCCGCACGCTCTCGCCTGCGCGAGGACGGTCCTCATGGTGACCGGCGAGTGCCCCGGCTTGGCGTCGATGTGGTAGTCCTCGTCGTCGTAGTCCACCCTCAGCGTGATCAGCCCGCCCGGGGGAGTGAATTCGCCCTTGCCCTGCCAGTCGTCCAGTCCCGCCCCCGAGAGAATTTTCACTACCCGACCCCCTTCTGTGCAAGTGTCGCTGTCGTCACCCATCGTGCATGATCCTTCAACGGGGTGTCAAGCAAATGCTCACTGGATCTTCACGATCTGGAAGGTCCGACTCCGGTGTCGCCTGGATGGTTGCATACGCGCTCGAAAAGATTTGCGATTTTCGACTGGCCCCTTACTCTGGGCATGACAAAACCCCCCGTAAGTCCAGTGCGGGGGGCTTTGTCGCCTACGCCTTCAGTCTTACTCCTTGTCCGCGTTCGGGCGTACTGTCGTTTTTTTCGCTGGCCGATGGATGATGTCGTCATCCTCGGGCTGTCGGAGTACGTAGTGAAAACCCTCCTCCGTGTCGGGGTCGTAGTGCACCACGGCATTCTCTTCTTCCAGCATCTGTTTCCAGGCCGTCAGTCGGGCCTGGTCAGCCGGAGTGACGGGGCTGCCGGCGCGTTGTCGGGCCTCGGTTCGGAGCATCACCAGGGGGTAGGCCCAACGGTGCTCCTCTTTGACGAACCAGGGGATCAGTTCGTCATCCCGCACGATGCGGCGATCGAGACCCCGGCGGCGGCGGAAGTTCCCCCACATTGAGGGGACGGTGTCAATGCCGTACTTCTCCTTGTACTTGTCGATCATCCACTGGTACGTGCGTCCCTCTTCGAACCAACGGATGACCTCGCCTTCATCCTGGATCTTGCGCGCTCCCATGGGACTCCTTACTGCGCGGTATGACCTTGGGGCGGCCAGCAACACTTCCACACTACTGCACGTCGGCCAATGTGTGCACGGGTATCGTGGATGTCACATCAAGATGCACACCGGGAGGGTCGCATGAAGCTCCAGGTCGAAGTCCTCGCCTGCGACGTCGACAAGAAGTTCCCCGCCAAGACGTACACCGTCACGGCGAGCGATGGTCGCAGCATCTCAGCGGATCTGTGTGCGGAACACGCGGCTCCGTTCGAACAGTTGCTGGAGGAGGCCACAAGCACGGAATCGGCGGACGGCCTGAAGCCCGACCCTGAGCGCCGGGAAACGGAGGAGGGGGGGCTCGACGAGAAGAAGACTGAGGTTGCCCCCCAGCCCGAGCCGGCGCCCGCGGCGCCGAAGCAGACGTCCAGGCGGACCGCCACCAAGAAGGTCGCAGCCAAGAAGACGGCTACCAAGAAGGCGTCGGCCAAGAAGGCGACACCTTCACGGCGACGCCCAAGGATCACGTCCCTGGAAGAGATCGAGGCTCGAAAGCAGGGCTGAGACGAGACGAAGAGCCCCCGCCAGCCGTACAGGCCGACGGGGGCTGCTGCTACTTGTTCTCGACGAAGCCGAAGGCGGTCAGCGTCTGGATGATGACCGCGATCTGCGGGTAGTCGGTGGCGAGCAGGGCGGCGACGGACAGGGCCACGCCTGCGACGGCCGCGACCAGCCCGGCCTTGCTCTTGTACCGGGTGGGAAGGGCCCGGGCGATGGCGCCGAGCCCCTTCGTGGTCACCTTGGCGTGCTTGGCCACGCGTATCACGCCTTCACCGAGAAGCCGCGCCGCGCGCCGAGCTGCTTCAGGCTCGTCATGCCGGGTACGCCGTCCGCGTCCGAGCCGGTGAAGCCAAGTCGCTGCTGCCACTTCCGGTACGCCGCGATCGTGACGGACCCGAAGGAGCCGTCCAAGGCGTACGCAGCAGAGAGCAGGCCCTCCGCCTTCAGGGCGGCCTCGACGATCCGCACGTCAGCCGGGTGGGTGGTGCCGCCCTGACGCAGGCCAGGGTCACGCCGGGCGGCTGCCACGACGTTGGACAGGTCGACGACCTTCGAGGCCGGCTTCGGTGCGGGCTTGCTCGGCTTGCTGCCGGCCGGGGCGGGCATCCCAGCCTGGACCCAGGCGTAGAGCTTGGGGCCGGGGCAGGCGGTCGCGATGCCGTCCTTGTGCCCCCTCTTCGCCAGCTTCCGGCCGGTGCGCGAGCATGCCTCGTCGTACAGCGCGCGAGCGGAGGCCAGCGCGCGAGCGCTCGGCTCCTGATCGCCGCCGATGGCGATCTGGACTCCGAGGCCGCTGACGTTGCGGCCGGGGCAGTGCGCTCCCTGGAGAGTCCAGCCGCGCCCCTCGTAGACGACCCCGTCCTGGTCGATGACGAAGTTGTAGCCCACGCCGGCCCACCCCTTCGCAAGATGGGTGCGCTCGATGGCCTGCGGCACCTTGGGGCCGACGTAGCTGATGCGCGATGCGCCGTCGTAGTGGATGAAGAACTCCGTGCGCGAGCTCAGCGGCACGTAGGCGGGCGTGCCGTTCCACGGCTTTGCGCCCCACTTGGAGCGGGAAACGATCTGAACGGACAAGGCGGGTACCTCCTCGGGCAAGGCGAAGGCCCCGCCTCCACACGGGAGACAGGGCCTTCGGGGTTTGGGGGCGGGGTCTTACTCGGTGCCGACGGCCGCGGTAGTGCCGGCCGTCGTAGAGACGTGCTGGTCCAAGCGCTTGGAGACCGCCAGCCGCTCCAGGCGTTCGTGCGCGATGTCGCGGCGTAGATCGCGCAGCGCTTCGTCGTGATGGGCCTGGCCGTCAAGGACGCGGTCGATGCGGTGCATCAGGGAGTCGATGTCGTCCCGGAGGTTCGTGTCGTGCGTGTTGGCAACGTGATCGCGGGCGACCGATACGTCCTCGGCGACCGCGCTCAAGGCGTTGCCCTGTCGACGTACGAGTTCGACGAGTACGCCGACGAGGGCGGCCATGATGGCTCCCCCAGCAGTTACCAGCGCCACTTGCACAGTGGGGTCGATGGCGGCGGTGATCACGAGAGCTTCGCCTCCAGCGTTGCCAGGCGTCGCTCCAGGTCGACGATCTGCCTCGCCTGGCGCTGCACGACCGGGACCAAGGCGACGCCCAGGAGGTCGTAGCGCAGTCCGTCGACCTCGCCGTCGAGGTAGTTGACCATCCAGTCCAGGCCCGCGGCCTCGACTTCCTCGGCGATCAGGCCGACCTCGTCCTTGCGGCCCTCCTTCACCGAGCCGCCCTCGGTCACCGTGTCCTTGCGGTCGTAGATGACCGGACGCAGCGCCAGTACGTCATCCGGGTTGATGACCTGGTCCCGTACGTTTTCCTTGAAACGTACGGATGACGTGTTGCGGCAAAAGGTGCCGTCGCCCTCGACCCACACCGCGTACCAGGTGCCGGACCCGGAGGCCGCGTTGCTGTGCGGCTTCTTCGAGCCGTTGGCCCAGGAGATCGTCGAGCTGGAGGTGAGGTACCCGGCGTGGCTGTGCGTGCTCGGCGGGAAGGCCGACGGCCGACCAGTAATCGATGACCAGGAGTGGGAGTGGCTGGACGGCGCGTACGTTGAGGGCTTCCCGGTGATCGCGTCCCAGTCGTGATTGTGCGAGCTGGGCGGGAAAGTGGACGGCTTGCCCGTCACGTCGCCCCAGGGATGTGCGTGAGCAGCAGGGGGGAAGCTGGCGGGGGCGCCCTCGATCATGGTCCAGTTGATTGTCGGGGCGAGATCCTTCCACCGAGTCCCGTCCCAGAACTCCCATTGGTTCGTTGAGGTGTTGAGGCCGAGCCGTCCCGTGCGGGGCGCCTTCGGGCGGGTGGCTGTAGTCCAGCCGCCGACTGAGTTACCCAGGAACTCGCGCTCGCTCTGGACGTTGCCGGCCGAGATGGTCGCGGCGCCGACTGGGACGGTGACCGTGGCCAGCGGGAACTCGTGAACACCCGTGTCGGTCTGGGTGAGGGCCGGGACGCTGCCGCCCGACGTGCCCTGGACAACTGCGAGGGTGATGGAGTTGGCGGTCGGGTCCAGGCGCAGGACGACGCGGTCGTAGCGCTGGGCCGCGCTCGCTGCCGCGATGGTCACGGTCTCGGTCGCCGTCGACTGGACGGCGTGACCGCGGACGATCGCGAAGCCGGGGGCGACCTTGACCCGCATGCCGGAGCTGTCCCCGTAGGCGTGAAAGCCGGGCCCGCCGACGTGGTCAGCGACACCAGAGTGCGAAGCCAGCTCACGGAAGAGGGCGCTGTACTGCCCCTCGGATACGGCCTGGCCGTCGAACGGGTAGGAACTGATGGACACGCGGTGGGTCCTCCTTTGAGGCGGGGGTCAGTCGGAGTACGGGCCGACGTCTTCGACCACGAGGTGAGAGCCGATGCTCGGCTGGAAGGCCACAGGGCCGTAGGTGGTGGCTGGACGGCTGGGCGCGATCGAGATGCCCACGGTCGTCTGACCGGCCGGGGGGTTCGTGAGGTAGAACGTGCAGTCGCAGCCCTGGGCCGCAGTGGCGTCATCGTCGAATACGGCGACTCGGTACGCGCCGAAGACGGTGCCGTCCGAAGCGGAGGCGCCAGGAGCCCAGCGCCCCCGCACGATCGCTGCGTTCTTGACGGGATACACCGAGGCGGTCCCGTCTCCCTCCGAGCCTGCGTCCACCAGGTAGGCGAGGAAGTGCACCTTGTAGATGCGCTTCGGTGCTGCGGTGAAGGTGAGTTGGTAGGCCATCGTCTCGACGGACGCAAGGGCTGTATTCGTCAGGTCGGTCTGAATGGCCACGACTCCGCGAGGCATGTAGCCGGGAAGTAGAAGTCCCACTTGCACACCTTCCTGCGTGTTACGCGGTCGGGGAGACCTGGACCCTTGCCTCGGAGACCTCGTCGCCAGCCGCGAAAACGTAGGAACCACCCGTCGGGAGGTTGGCGATGATGGCATCGAGGGCTGCCTTGAGAATCCGGGATCGCTGCTCGTTGGAGAGTCCGCCAAGCGGGTCCACTCCGACGCCAGTGAACTGGACGACGACCTTCTCGGTCGCCTTTTCCTCGCTGATTCCGTAGCGGACGGAGCCGCGGGTTACGAGAGACACTGCTGTGTGATTCCTTTCGGTTGAAGTTACGCGAGCCCGACCCAGAAGCGCTTCGGGTCGCCGAGGAACGAGTTGGTCGAGATTGAGCCGGGAGCCGTCGTCGCAGAGGTGTTGATCGAAGCCCAGCGCCACATGTTGTTGGCGCCGAGTCGTGACGGGCACGCGGAGCTGTTGTCGTAGGCGAGCATGGCCGGCCCGTCGACAGGGCTCTCCGTGTAGAGCATGCGAAAGGCGACGTAGTACACGCCGGGCTGGAGCGTGACCGCGGAAGTCAGGTTGCTCCAGGAAGTCCCGCCGCCCGTGGCGTGCTGCTCCTGTGGCTCGTAGGCGACCGTGGACAGGTCGCCGGTCGCCCGCACCAGGGTGCCGGCCGAGTTGTAGATGCCGGCCCAGGAACCGGCCTTCAGGCCGCCCGAGTAGCCCTTGAAGTACCACACGATCCGGGACACCGAGGCGGTTTCGTTGACCTTCACGGCCGTGACGCGGCCTTGGCCGCTGGTCGGGTAGACCACCTGCACTGAGCACATCGCCGGGTCGCTCGACCACGCCTTCAATCCGAGGTCGGTCGGGTCGAAGTCGCTCGGCTTGGCGTAGGACGGGAGCTGCGCGGCTGGCACCTTGGCGTCCGGACCCAGGGGGGCGACACCGTTGGCCACACCGCGGTCGGCCCAGGCGATACCGCCGAGGTCGTCGAGGTCGACGGTCACGACGCCCGTTTGACCGTTCACCGACGTGACGTCCACGTTGGCAACCGTCACGATCTTGCCGTCCGCCTGTCGGACCTTCAGCACGCCGCCTTCAGCGTAGGCGACCGCGCCGTCCGAGGGGTTGGAGGTCGGCGGGATGCTGGCGTTTTTGAACGCGAGGACGAACTTGCCCCCGGCGAACGGGGCGGTCGTGTCACCGATCCCCAGGTTGTAGAACGTGGCGCGCGAGCTGTTGCTGTATGGGTGGCCGGCGTCCGTGACCCGGAAGTATGTGGCCGGGTCGGCGCTGCCGTACGCGGTGAGCGCGTGGCCTGTGGCCGGCTGCATGACGGTGGGACCCGCGAGGGTTCCGCCCGCGCTCGGCAGGGCGCCGACGTCGGCCGCGTTGAGGGTGACCGCGCCGGTCTTGCCGTTGACGGAGTCGACCGCGCCGCCCGCGCCGCCCCCGGAGCCGACCTTGAAGACCGTACCGTCGCCCTGCTTGATGTAGGCCAGGCCCGCCTTCGAGTAGAGCTGTATACCGCCCGAGGCGGTCGCAGGGTCGGCCGCCAGGTCGCGCGCACCGATCGCGCCGGAGCTCGTCACCTGCGCTTCGCCGAGCGGAACGGTCCCACCGAACGAGGTCTGGCCCGTCGAGCGCTTCGCGTAGATGGTGTGCTTCTTGAACGAGCCATCGTCGCCGTGGGCGGCGATGACGAGGTCGGAGCCAGAGCCGTCGCCGGGCTCGGCGGTGTCGTCCGCCTCGATGCTCCAGCGGTTGACGCCGCCCGTCGCCAAGCTCAGCGACCGGTAGGAACCGGCCGCCCCGCTGACCTTCACCGCGCCCGTGACGGTGCCGCCCGTGGTGGGCAGTGCGCCGACATCGGCAGCGCCGAGGTTCACGGCGCCGGTCCGGGTGTTCACCGACGTAACCGGGTAACTGACCTGCGCGATCTGGAAGCTGGTGCCGTCCGACTGCTTGACGAACATCTTCCCGGACTTGGAGTAGATGAAGACGCCGCCCGAGGTGGTGGCCGGATCGGTCCCGACGTCTCGCAGGCCGACCGAGCCGGACGACGTCACCTGGGCGGAGCCGTGGTGGATGGTCGTGCCGAAGCTGATCGTGCCGTCCGACCGCTTCGCGTGGACGGTGGTCTTGTTGAAGGAGCCGTCGTCGTTGCGGGCGGCCAAGCGGAAGTCGGAGCCCGTGGCCGTGCCGGTCTCGGCGACGTCGTCAGTCTGCGCTTCCCAGCGGCTCACGCCATCGGTCATCCACCGGAGCACCCGGTAGTTCCCGGCGGCCCGGTTGATGCCGAGGTATGCGGCGTTGAGCGTGGCGTTGGCGTTGTTCGGCAGGGCGCCTACGTCGCCTGCGTTGAGCACGACGTCCTTGACGCTCTGTCCGTTGACCGACTGCACGATGCCGGGGGCGCCTGCCGGTCCGGTTGCTCCCGCCGGGCCTGCGGGCCCTGTGGGACCTACGGTCCCGTTGTCGTAGGGGTAGTACGTAGACGGCACTTACGCGACCTCCACTCCGCTGATGTGGGCGTAGGCCGTGGCCGAGTTGCCCTGGATGCTGATCGAGTCGTTGGGTTCGAGGACCGTTGAGATCCGGAGTGTGAAGACGCCGTTGGGGTGGACGCCGACGTTCGCGAGAAGGGGCGTGCTGTTGATCTTCACTGCGAGGAGCGCGCTCGACGCGCTCATGTTCGTGCAGACGATGTCGGTGATGATCGCCTGGCCGTTCGACGGGACGGTGTAGACGATGGACTCCTCCGCGGGGAGCTGGCCCCGCCAGAAGCTCTTCGGCGCAGTGGCCATCAGTACACCCCCATGATCGAGAAGAGCTGGTTGTCGGCTGCGGCGCCCACGTCTGACGTCCGCTCCAGTTGGGAGACACGGGCCTCGGCGCTTGTCACACGCTTCGAGAGCGCGGCATCTACGGAGAAGCCGGTCGCGTCACCCAGAAGCACGCCGACCTGGAAGCCGTCAGACCCGGCCTTGAGGACCATGCCGGTCGCGTTGGACACGAGCTCCTGGTCCTCGACGACGACGGAGACCTTGTCTCCCAGGTACCAGTCGTGCCCGAAGCGCATGGTGCCGTCCTCCATCGGTACGACCTGGACGTTGACGGCAGTGAAGCCCGCGTCCTCCATCGCCTCGTCGCCGGCCTGCTGGAGCTCCTTCCAGTCGTCGGTCTGCCGCTGATCGATGAACTTCTCGATGCGCCGGCCCCAGTCCTTCTCGGCGGCCACGGACGCAGCCGTCTGGACCTGGAGGAACTGGCGCTTGGTGAGCTCGCCCTGGCCGGCCACGATGGCGCGGGTGACGCCAGGCGGGGAGATGGCGACGCGCTGGCCGGCGAGCGACCCGGAGGCCACGTCGAGCCGGATCAGCTTGGTGCGGTCGGTGATCTGGTAGGTCTCGAAGACGAGGCTCGATCCGCGCTGCACGACACGGAATCCGAAGCCGCCCAGCAGGGCGAGCTCGGTCAGGAGGTTGCCGAGCACAGGGAACCGCGCTCTCTTGATGACGGCGGGCCCGCGGCCTTGAGTGCCCCCGCTGACGAGCGCTGTCTTGCGCCGCTCGACTGGGGCTGTCGGACCAATGTTCGCCATGACGAAGGAGTGCATGACATCCTCCGCCTTGCCCTGCCTGACATCGTGCGCCTTCGTCTGGCTGGCGCCGTTGGGGTTGGTCGGGTCAGGGAACGCGAGGGTGTCCGCGAGGACGACCGTGTCCGACACGCCCTCGAAGGTGATCGACCCACCGGGGTCCTCCTGGGTGGCGGCGAACTCGGCCTTCACCGCCGGCCCCGACATGAGGACGTCGCTGGGCCCGGTGATGATGACGCCTGCGCCGGGCTGGCGCAGGGCCTGTGCGAGCGGGTTCTCGGCCGCCAGGGTCAGCGTCCACTGACCCACGTTGTTGAAGTTGTCCGTCAGGCTCATGCTGAGCACTTCCGGCCGGACGAGTCCGCGACGAGTCAGGGACTTGTCGCGGACCTCGACCGTGATGTCCTGCAACCGCACTCAGATCACCATCCACTTCCGGGGCTGCCACGAGCAGGTGATCTTCGAGGCGGTCGTGATGTCTTCGAGCTGAGCAGTCGCGGTGGACAGGCCCGGCTTGACGGTCCAGAAGCGGGGTGCCTCGTCGAGCTCGGCGTAGCGGTTGGTGCCGGCCCGGTCGACGACCGTGCCCTTGCGGGTGTCGATCGTCAGGCGCTCGTCCGCCAGGAGAGTTCCGGACCAGGCCAGCCTCTCGCCGTCCGGTGAGACCGTGACGAAGTTGGTGCCGGGGCCGGCGATCTCCCAGATTGGGTACGCCTCCGCGTTACCGGAGTTGTCGAGCTGGATCTCGCCGATCGCCTGGGACGCGGAGATCTCCACGTTGACCAGGGCGGTGAGGAAGGGGGCCGCGGCGCTTCCGCCGATGTAGCGGATCTGAGCCTCCGAGCCGGTCCAGTAAGGGTCGGGGGCGCGGAAGGTAATGACGGTCTGGAACTCGCGCTCGCCGGTCGTGTCCGCGCCGTAGGAGTACTCGCCTCCGCCCGTTCGGTACACGTCCGTCGTCCAGCGGGTGCCGTCGTCGTCGAGGAGGGTGAGCGTGCACCGACCGGCCAGCGCGAGGGCCAGCCGGTCGGTGAGCTCCTGAAGGTGTCGGCGGTCTCGGGCCAGGATCTCCAGGGGTATGTCGATGTCGCGCGTCAGGACTCGTCGCCTGCGGAAGGTGGCGCCGTCCCCGGCGCCTTCGAGCCACTGGACGGAGACGGGGGGCAGGCCGAAGCCTGTCACCCCCGTCTTGGCCTGGTAGCCCAGGCCGGTGTCCATGATCTCGTTCAGGTCGAGCGTGTCCGTCTCGCTGCTCAGGAGCAGCTTCGGCATCTACTGCATCACCACCCAAACCGCGCACGGTTGGCGGCGGCGAACAGATCCTCTTCGGACCCGAGGCTGCTGCCCGGCGCTGCGTAGTAGTTGAGGATCTTCGTGGAGCCGCCCCCATTCGAAACGGCCAGGGCGGCACCGACCGCGGAGGACACTCCGCCCGAGACGCCGATCTGTCCGACCGAGGGCACGCTGATCTCGGTGTTGCCGATGTCTGCCGTCAGCCCCTGGAGGGATTTGCGGACTGCGTCGTATCGGGACTCCAAGCCCTTGATGAAGCCGTCGATGACGAGCTGCCCGGCGCCCACGAGAAGCACTCGGTCCAAGGATTCGGGGCCCTTCCAGTCCTTGAGCTTGTTGGTGAGGTCGCCGAGCTTGGACTTGACTGAACCGAACATGCCGCCGATGCCGTCGATGAAGCCCCTGATCAAATCCTTGCCAGCGGTGGCCAACGTCGAGCCGAGCGACCCGAGCCCTTCCTTGGCCTTGCCGGGCAGCTCCTTGACCTTGGACACGGCCTTGCCGATCCACTCGCCGATCGTGCTCACGAGCTTGCTCAAGGCCGTACTCGCAGTGCTGCGGATCGACGTCCAGGCGGAAGCGAAGAACCCCTTCACTACATTGAGGCCGTCCGAGACCAGGCCCCGTACGCCAGTGAGGAACACCCCGACGTATCCGCGGATCGCGTTGAACGCTCCCGTGCACACGTCCGTGACGTACTTCCAGCCGGACTTGAACAGTCCGCCGACAGCCGTGAGGGCCTTCCCGATACCGCCGATCAGCCCGATGTTCAGGAAGACGACCAGGGCTCCGAGAATGGTGTCCCAGACGCCCTTGAGGAGCGTCCAGATTCCGGACCAAAACTGCGACCAGCCGGCGCTCAACGTGGAGAAATTCCCAGTGAACAACCCCTCGATCAAGCCCCAAGCAATCTTGATCACGCCGACGATGATGTCCCATACGCCGGTCACCACGCCGGTCAAGCCCTCGAAGACGAGCGCTACGCCGTTGATCGCCCCAACCAGGGAACCCAAGAGCAGCCCGACAATGAACCCGATGGCCGGTGCAAGGACCGGCATCAGAAGGTTCACCAGCGAGAGCAGGGCCTGAAGAGCGGGCTGGAGTGACGTGTACAAACGGCTGAACGCGTCCGCGAATTGCGGCAGAAATTGCGTGACCAACTGCTGTATCAGCGGGATGAGCGGCATCAGGACGGCCGAGATGATCTTCAGACCGATGTCGACGAGCGGCATCGCAGCCGCACCAACTTGAGCGATGTACTCACCGACCGAAATCAGGATGGGCGCCAGGGCCTCGCCCAACTGGACGGCAATGGGTGTAACGGCGGCCAGTAGTCGCGTAAAGAGCGCCGAGACGAGCGGAAGAATCGCCTGGAGTCCACCGAGGGCGGCGGTCCCCAACACTTCCGCAACGACGGCGGCGAGTTGCATGACGAGCGGCGAAAGCTGCACGACGGCGCTGGTCAGCGCTCCGGCCAGCAGCTCGATGATGGGGATGACCATTGGAGCAAGCTGGGCAAATGCATTGGAAAGCGGTATCAAAGCCGCGCTGACCAGCGCGGCGAACGCCGGCAGCATGGCGGAGACCACCTGCAATACCGCGCCGAGCGCCAGGCCAAGCGGCGCCATCGCGGGAGCGAGGAGCTGCACGGCCTTCAGCAGGCCATCGAAGACCGCGACGACGCCTTCCGTGACCGCGGGCTGGGCGAGCGCATCAGCGATGGCGCCGAAAGCCGTACCCAGGATCAGCCCTGCGTGCGGCAGGACCGTGGTCAGCAGTGCGCCGAGCTCGATGAAGAGACGTTTCACCGCAGGGCCGGCCGTGCTGGACAGGTTGGCCATGGCCACGTGCGAGGCCCTGAACACGTCGACCAAGCCCCGCTGAAAGCCGGGGGAGTCGACCGTCTGATGGATGGACTTCAGGGTCTCGCGGAGGTTCCCCAGAGTGGAGCCGCCCGCCTCGGTGGCGGCGCGGGACAGGCCGGCGAGAATGCCGCCTGTCTCGAACAGGACGCCGCCGAGATCCTTGAGCGACTGGATTCCCTCGTCGATCTCCTTGCGGAGTCCGAGCTGGCCCTTCTTCTTCAGCCAGTTGTCAAACTGGCGGGAGATGTTGACGAACCAGCCGGCCAGGTTCGGGAGGTACGACGCGCCGACCTCGCCGAGCTGGGCGATGATCGACGAGAAGATCTTCGTGCCGCCGGTCGCGGTCTTGATCGACTCGTTGAGGTAGCCGAACATCTTGTCGACCAGCTCGGGGTTCAGCGCGGCTGTCAGGTCGGTGGCGAAGGAGCCGAAGAACTTACCGATCTCCGTTGCCGTGGCGCGGAAGCCCTGAGCGAAGCGGGGCAGCAGGTTGTCGACCAGGTCTCGAATTGGCTGCCGGGCCTGCTCCCAGAAGTTCGCGCTGATCTGGTTCTGAAGGGCCGACAGGGCCTTTTTGACCTGGGGGACTTCCTTGTTGAAGTCGCGCAGTGCGGCGATCGTGACGCCGATGCCGACTGCGAAACCGCCAAGGATGCCGGGCAGAGTGAGGGCGACCGCCCCGATCTGCGCGAGCGACGCCGACAGCGCGAAGAGGTTGCTGGCCGAGGTCAAGGCGAGCGCGGCCAGCCCGGCGATCGCGGAGGCGAGCGTGCCGATGATCGGAACGCTCTGGTCGAGGTTTCGCAGGATGTTGCTGAACCGCGTGAACAGGTTGTTCAGGACGCGGATGCCGCTGAGGGCCGCGAGCGAGGCGGCTACCTTGGCGACGGCTGCATTGTCGAGGTGCGGAATGATCGAGACCGTCCGCGGCCGAGTCAGGGCGCGCAGGCGTGCGCTGGTGGCTGCGGACGACGCAGCAGAGACGTCCGGCTCGATCCTGATCTTCAGCGGCGAGTTCTTGTCGCGCCACTCCTTGAGCTGGTCAGACATGTCCCGAAGGGACTGGTCGCTGATCTTGAGGTCAACGTCCGTGGCAGTGAGCTGAGTGGGGAGCTGAACCTTCGCGCCCGAGCGGGCCTTGGCGTTGTACTGCCTGATCGCCTTGGCCAGTTCGCCAGCCATCGTGCTCGTGTCGATCCGGGTGTACAGCCGGATCTTGCGGGCGCTGGATGCCCGGTTCTGTTGGTTGATCTTCTGGACCTCGGTCAGCATCTCCCGCAGGAAGCCGTCCATGTTCGGCTTGACCTGCACGTCAATCCTGAGCTGCCGCTCGATCCGGTCGAGTTGCTTCTGCGTGTCCCGCCGGAAGTTGCTGGTATCTGGAAGGACGCGGACGCTGACGCGGCCGATCACCTGCCCTGCTGGCATGGGCTACCTCCGGGCCGTGAATCTGTTGTAGATCTCCGCCACGGAGACCCGCTTGCCTGCCTTCGGGCCGGTCTTGCGCGGCTTCTTCGGCGGCTTCGGGCGTGGCCAGCTCGGGATCTTGGGCGCCTTGCCCTTGCTGCCCCAGTTGCCGGTCGCCCGGGTGTTTGAATTGATCGCGTCGAAGATGTCGGCCTTCAGGTGGCGGTCGACGCCCCACCCGAAGTGGTCCCTGCCGCCCGACGCGAGAGCGACGGTCAGGGATGTGTCAGGCAGCCTCCGCACGAGCGCCATGACGAACATCGGGGAGGGGCCGCGCCCCTCGATCACGTCCACCAGGTCGATGCCGTAGTGGTAGCGGAGGTCGGCATACAGCCCCTCCCCGAAGTCGTCGATCAGCTTGCAGAGGCTGAGGCTTCCCCCACCTGGGCGCCCTTGCCGTAGGTCTCGAAGATCTCGGCGAGCACAGCGAGGTCGCCGGCCACGGCCTTGATCAGGGCCTCACCCTTCTTGGGGTGGTCGGAGACCAGGACGATCGCCTCGGCCAGGAGCGCTTCCTGGTCTGCGTCGTCGGCGTCCATCCGCTCCTGGATGGCTTCGAGCTCCTTGCGCTTCCCCTTGGGCAGGCGGAGCGGGTTGAGCAGGTGGACGGTGGTCTTCTCGTCGACCTCGATGTCGGTCGAGCCGTACTTCGCATCGGCTGCGGCGCGGATGTCGTCAAGGGAGAAGCTGGCCATGGGGTTGCGGACCTCCAGGTCGTAGGGGATGCAGTGCGGACCGTCGAGAGGGACCCCCGGAAGGGGCCCCGGCCGTGCAAGGAGGTCCGCGTCACTTGCACAGCCGGGGAGATCGGGATCAGGCAGCGGAGCCGGCGACCCACGCCGTGCCGGACCAGTGAGCCGTGGAGCCGTCGCCGAGCACAACGTGCTGACCTGTGGCCCACGCGGTCTTCGGGTCCGCGGTCACCAGGTCAAGGTCGACCAGGTCGTACGGCGCGGTCGAGCCGGCCGGGACGAAGATGCCCGGAGTGCCGGCGGTCGCACCGGTCGCGGCGACGGTGCCGAGCGGGGTGATCGCGTACGTCCACGAGTTGGCGCCGTACGTCATGGGCTTCACGCCAATGGGCAGGCCGGCCAGGCTCTCCGTGTCGCCGAAGGACAGGTCGTCACTCCGGTAGATCTCCGCCTTCGGGGCGTAGAAACCGAAGACGTTCTCGCCATCCAGGAATACCGCAAGGAACGCGGCCGAGGTCGGGACCGGGTCGGCCGGGACGCCGACGCTGCCGTCCGCGAGGATCGGGGCGTTCGCGCCGTAGTACAGCTTGAGGCCCTTGACGTCGAACTGCTGGAGCGTGAAGGACATGGTTTCGGTGCGAGTCGAGTACTTCGTCCGCAGGCTCTTGTTCTGGAGGCTCCCGATCACGGTAGCCTCGCCGCCCTCCGAGGCGATGGCGAAGATCTCCTCCAGGGAGGTGTGGCCGACGGTCTCCCAGGGGGAGACGGGGACCAGGAGGTCGGTCGGGATGTCGGTGCCTACCGGAGCGGTCAAGTAGTTGCCGGAGCCGATGACAAGAGTGGCGTTGTCGTTCAGAGCCACGAAGGGATCTCCTTACTGGATGGGGTAGGGGCGGCTCCGCGGCTTGCGGATCTCGATGTCGTAGGTGGCCTCGTAGCGCCAGACACCGGTCGGGAGGTCCGCGTACTGCACGGGGCCAGAGCTTGTTGCCCAGTCCGCCTGCCGGCGAGGGGCGGACGCGAGATCGACTCGCGTGATGTGGCCGCGCCCGGGGTAGACCACCTGCTTCAGCCAGGCGTCACGCAGGACCACGCGGACGGCCTCGGAGAGGATCGCCGCGTCCTCGTCGCCGTCGGGGTCTTCGCAGAAGACGTGGACCGCGACGCGGGCCGCGTCGAGGAAGCGAGTGTCGCCCGCCCAGTTCCCGAAGGAGGGATCGCGGCGCGCGATGACGAGCGGAAAGGTCTGGTTCTTCGAGATGAGCGACTGCACCTGGATGCCGGGCAGGCCCTGTTGGAGCACCGCGAGCATCAGATCCTCCACGGGGGAGAGCTCGGCCAGCGCCTTGATTCCCGGAGGGAGCCCGGCCATCAGCTTCGCCGCCCGTTCCGCTTGCGCCGCTTGATCTTGATCCGCTTCTCGGTTGCTGCGCGCAGACCGCGCGAGCGCTTGGGCAGGCGGGACGCCTCGGCGAGGATGTGCAGGCCCTCGGCCGGCGCCACCTCGTACTCGTTCACGACCTGGCCCCGCTCGTTGACCACCTCGACGGTGTAGCCTCCACGGCCGAGCTCGATGGAGGCTGCCGAGTTGTTGGACTTGCGCACGTTGGTCGCGTTGCGGTCTTCGAGGACCACGTAGGCGTCAATGTCGCCCTTGGCCATGTCGATCTTCGCGACGCCCTCGACCCGATGCTGGACCAAGAGGGCTTCAGCTCGCGCTGCGATCTCGAAGGTGCGCTCCCAGATCTCGTCCTGCACCTCAGGGAGGGAGGCAATGACCTCGGACATCTTCTTGCCGTCGACACCCTTGTAGATGTACGCCATCAGCTCGGCCTCTCGCGGATGTCGATCGACCAGTGCCGCGTGCGCCTTTCGCCGTGGTGGTAGGCGGGCGGCGTGACGATGTCCCAGACGGAGCCAAGCACTTCGACCCGCGACCAGAGGCTGACGCCTTCCAGGCCGGCGGCCACGATCATTCGGGTGATGTTGATCTGCTGCTGGCCGGGCACCTCGGCTCGGGCTGACCGCTGCGGGATCAGTGCGCACGTCACTTCGTGCGGGCCATCCGCATCGGCAACCAGGATCTCGTTGCCGCGGTTGTCAGTCCGCAGCTCGCTCTTCCAGATCTTGGCCTTCACGCCGCGCCTGCGCTGAATCGAGCTCACCAGGGCCCCTCCCCGTCCGCGAAGAGCGGGAAGGGCTTGGAGCCGGAAGTGGGCTGCGCTACCGGAACCAGGCCGGCCGGCACGGGCCGGCGCACGGAGTTCCAAGCGGAGACCTGCGCGGCGATCAGGCTGGGCTTGCGCCCACCGATCTCCTGGAGCAGCTTCTGCTCGTCGCGGCTGAAGTAGACGGTGCCGGCGTTCTCGCTCTGGTCGTCGCTCCAGCCCACCATCTCGTCGCCGGCTCGGGACTGCGTGTAACCCGAAGGGTTGTTCATGTGGCGCTTGCACACCTTCAAGACCAACGTCCGCACGATGCGCGGTACCGAGGTGGCCGACCATTCGCGGCCGGCGTACACGCAGGCCAGGTCGGAGGCGTCCTCCAGGGCAGAGGTAGCGATGCGCTCCTCATCAGCGTCGAGCGTCCAGTCGAGGCGAGCCTTCAGCTCCCCCAGGGTGGCGAAGTTCGCCAAGTCGGACCTCCTTCACTCACGAGCAGGCAAGATGTGCGACACTTGCACATCTTGTCCTGCTCCTCGGCTGGATCAGACGGTCGGGCCGTCAGCCGCTCCCGCGATGCCGGTGATGGCCGCGAGCTCCTGCTGCTTCAGGTCCGGGCCGTCCGGGTCGGGCAGGATGTCGGCCGTCGCGTCGAGGTCGAGCTTGATCGCGCGAACGAAGTGCTCGTGCTCCGAGACGAAGCCCTGGCTCGGGGTCTGCGCGTC
Organism: Streptomyces sp. NPDC048057; assembly: GCF_040653095.1. NCBI lineage: Bacteria > Bacillati > Actinomycetota > Actinomycetes > Kitasatosporales > Streptomycetaceae > Streptomyces > Streptomyces sp. NPDC048057. Next base: position 27,727 of record NZ_JBEZNF010000010.1, on the reverse strand, counting down.
GCGGCCGATGAGGTGGTCCTGGATGATCCGGAACCCCTTGTAGGTGTTGACCACGGAGCGGTCGACCAGGCGAGTCGCGTCGTAGTCGCGAATCCAGCGCAGGGAGATGCCGTTGTACGACGCCGCGGCGCCGAAGGGAACGGACTTCGGGACGGACGGGGCACCCGTCGCGAAGATGAACGCGCTGGAGACCATGGCGACGGCGAAGTCGGCCGGCAGCTCGTCGGAGGTGACGATGTTGAAACCATACCGGCGGCCGAGGGTGGCCTCCTTCAGTGCGGAGACGGCCTCGCCGTCGCCGACGTTGGAGGCAAGGTTCAGGTCCGGGTCGGACAGGAGCTCGTTCTCCCAGCCGGAGCCGACCAGGAGGGTGCGGCCCTCCTTCGGGACGCGGAACTTGTTCAGCACCTCGCGGGCCCGGATCAGGGTCTTGCGGTAGGAGCGGCTTGCGACCGCACCGCCGAGGGTGACCGAGTACGGAGCCTTGAGCAGGTAGTCGACCGCCTCGTACTCCAGGCCCTTGCCGACCGCCTCGGTCTGCTTGGCCATGAGCTTGGCCCAGCCGAGCAGGTCGAAGTCGGCCTGCTCGTCGGTGAGCTGGAGCGCGGAGTAGACGTCCCCACCGAAGGTGACCTGGACGGTCTTCTCGGCGTAGGTGTCGAACTGGAGCTCCGTCGAGCGGTTGTTGCGCCACCCGTACGTGCGGTAGGGCAGGACTCCCTCGACCTTGATGTTGATGGCGTCGCCCTTGGCGCCCTTGAACTGGTCGATGCCCTCGCGCTGGAAGACGGCGGGGACGACCAGGGACTCTTCCAGAGCGACCGCGGCGGTCGCGGCGATCTTCTCCGGCTTGATGACATCGTGCTCGGTGTACGGCACTGGCGGGATCTCCTGTCAGTAGAGGATGCAGGGAGGCTCGGCGTGCGTCACTTGCACACCTGGGGGTGAGTCAGTAGCGGCGCTTGCGCGCCGCGCGAGCCGCCTTGACGGGGTCGAAGTCCTCCCCGTTGTCGGGGGTCAGGCCGCCGCTGAGCGATTCGGGAGCGGACGGGACGATGAGCTTCTGGAGCTCCTTCGCGTCCGCCTCCAGCTCGACTTCGGTGGTGCCCGTCAGGCGCTTGGCCAGGGGCGCGGGCAGCTCGTACTTGGCTGCCACGTTGCCGATCAGGATCTGCCGCTCCAACGCCTCGATTTGGCCGCGAAGCTCGGAGGTGGCGGCCTCGAACTCGTCCAGGGTCTTGGCCTTGGACAGCTTGGCCTCCGTCTCGCGGAGCTTGGTGCGGTAGTTCGCGGCCTCGGCGTTCGCGTCGGTGAGCTTCTTGCGAAGCACCTCCGGGGGAACGGTCTCCTCGGCCGGCTTCTCCTCGGTGGAGCCCTCGTCGCCCGTGGGGGTCTCGCCCTCCGGGGGCGTCACGACGGTCTCTTCCGCGGGGGTCTCTTCGGTGCTGGGGGTTTCCTGCTCGGGCACTGTTACGCCTCCTGGACGCTCGTGGTGGATCGCCGAGCCTCCTGGGCTGCGGCCTTCTGTTCTTGCCGGATGAACCGGCGCCAGGCGGCTACCGCCGCCTTGCCGGCCAAGCCGCGCGTGACCTCGGGCCACAGCTCCTCGTACCGACGGTTCAGCTCGTACGCGGACGAGCGGTTGTACTGCTCGCGAGAGAAGACGGGATCCGCGTAGCAGTGGCAGTTGTCGTGGTACTTGTCGAGGTCGCCGAAGGTGACAATCCCGCTCGCCATGGCCCCGGAGCCTTCGGCGGACCGGTAGACGGCGCCGCGAGAAATGAGCATTGCGCACCATCCGCACGGGGTGCCAGAGAGCGAGAGCCGGATGTAGCCGACCACGCGCTTGTCTCGCTGCCCGTGGGCCCAGACGGTCGAACGTCCGCCGTTCATGGCGACACGCTCGGCTGCTGCTGCCTGCCGCGCACCGGCTTCCCGGTGGGCCCGATCCCGAAGGGCGTCGACCTCGTCGGCGCTCCTGGCGCTGTCGATCTTGTCGACCTTCTTCTGGAGGTTGGCTGGCCCGAGAGCTTCAAGCACGGTGCGAAGCTCTTCCTCGGCCTCGCGCTCGATCCGCTCCTCGGCCTCGCGTAGGCCCTCGATCTCCTCGATCAGGATGCGGTCGAGTTCTTCCTCTTCCGCCAGGTCGGGGTCGTCGAGGGCCCCCTCGTCAGCTTCCCCAGGCTCGCTGGTCGCGGCCGACGAGGGGGAGTCCGTCTCCTCGGTAGGGGCGCTGTCTGTACGCCCCTCCTGGGGGCGCTCAACGCCTCCAGTCAAGGCGGCGAACTCGTCGCGCAGTACATCGAGCGTGATGTACGTGGGCTCGGGGTGGTACGGATCGGCCACCGTCGTACCCGTGCGCAGAGCGCGGGCAAGGCGGTAGTACGCACGGGCCAGGTCGCGGGACTGACGCCTGCGCCCCATCACCAGTGTGATGGCCCGCCTCAGCCAGGAGGCGGCGGTGGACGCCCGGCTTGTGGCCGGGACGTCCTCCCACAGAGAGAGCGCTTCCGCGACGGTGCCGGCCCCGATCTGGGTCAGTGCCGTCTGGAACGCAAGAGAAGCGCGGTCAGCCTCGGCCTGCCGGGCGGGGCTGGTCACGCCGCAGCCAGTTCGCGGGCCGTCTGCACCGAGTCCGCGGACGGAGTCGCCCGAGTCAGGGCGTTGGCGAGCTGGCCGATGGAGTCGTCCTCCTCGGCCATCTGCTCCCAGTCCTCGTACTCGGTCTGCGTCACGCCGGGGACGCGCTTCCACAGGCCACGTGCCGGGATGCCGAGCTGTTCCTTCAGCTTGCCGAGGGCGTCAGCGGCCTGCGCCAGGGAGCGGGACTCCATGTCGCGCCACTGGACCTCGCCAGTGAAGTCGTCGGCCGCGCCGGTCTCGCCTTCGAGCTCGGCCGCGAGGCGGAAGACCCTCTCCCACGCCTCTCCGAAGAGGGAGCGGAACTCGGCGATCTTCCGGGACAGCGCGGTCTCGGCGGCGAGGAGGGCCTCCGCTGACAAGTTCGCGATCTGCCCAAGTAGGTGATGGGGAGGCGTCTGTGAGATCGCGGCGAGGTGCCGGATGCTCATGTCCACCGCGTCAATCAGCGGAGAGATCGGACCGGAGGGCAGGCTGCCGAATTTGACGTCGGGGTCCTCTGCGAACAGGAAGCGCCTGGCATTGTGATGGATGGCGGCCGGCATCGGGTTGCCGTCCGGGCCCAGCTTGGGCCGGCTGTCAACCGCCAGCTCGGGGTCGGTGGTGACGTTCCCGTTCTCGTCCAACCACTCCCTCAGGAGTGGCGGCGCCATGCCGGTCGCGTACCTCACCTCGTGCGAGGTGTACGTCTGCGCCACCAGAGCATCGAAGACCGTTTGGTTGATGCGATTCTGGAGCGGGATCATCGGCTCGACGACGCCGACCGTGCGACCTTCGAGGTCGACCTGTGCAGCGAACCGCGTCACCGGGCACTCGGTGTTGCCGTGCCGCTGCTTCGTGCCGGCCACCTTGACCGAGTCGAGGTCGTTGATGGACTTGAACGTCACCGCGTACTCGTACGTCGAGTCGAACATCCGGGCCCTGCCCGGCGTCTCGCCCTTGGGCCAGGCGGTGATGGTCAGGGCCGCATACGGCTCGTCGTCGTTCGCAGGGTCTTCGTACAGGGCCGCCGTCTTCTTGGCCGACAGGCCCTTGGAGGTGACGCCCTTCTTGGTCTTCTCCGTCAGGACGAAGGAGTGGCCGAAGCCGAGGGCGCCGCGGTACACGGCCGCCTGCCGGGCGTCCATGCGCGAGCGCTGCCAGTGCGACCAGGCCGGGCTCTTCGAGAACGACGCCTCGGGCAGGCCCTCGCTGGAGGTACCCGGCCGGAAGCCGTCCACGTAGAGGGCCTGGGCCGGCGTGCCGATCAAGAGCGGCATCCAGTTGGATACCGCGCGCTCCGCGAGCAGCTTGTACTCGTCATCCGCATGGGGCGGCATGTACGGGTCGTCGTGCTTGCCTCGGGTGAAGCGGTCGATCCGATCCAGTCGGCCCGCATCGCGATCGAGGATGGCGAGCAGTTCTTTGGCCAGCTTCAGCGGGCTGGTGTCAACCATGCCTCACCACCTTTCGCTACACTTGCACAGACCTACATGAAGTAACTTCGCCCAGTCCGCTTCCGGACCTTCTTGCCGCGGGCCCGAAGCTCGTACAGGGCTTCGTGCGCGAGCATCAACGCGGCGTACGCGTCGATCTTCCGCGGGGAGTCCTTGCTCTCCTTGCCGAAGGAGAGGCCGTAGTTGTTGGTCCGGCGCCGAGCCGAGAGGACGTGCCGGCGCAGCGTCAGGTCGCCGTCGTGACTCAGCTTCTTGTCGAAGATCGTGCGCATCAGGCGCTCGTGCGCCATGGTCACCGTCTTCTGTGACCCGCGCATGTCCCAGCCGATCGCGTCCTTGCCAGTCGGAGACTTCACGCCGAGCCGTTCGCCGTACGCCTCCGACCAGTCGGAGATGTACGACTCCCACAGGGCGACATCGGCAAAGAATGCCCGCACCTCGAAGAGTCGGAACGCTTCGTGCACCGCGGAGTCGACCTCGTGCCGAGGGACCGACCAGTCCTTCGCGGCCTCGCCCTCCGGGTGCTCCCAGATGTTGAGCAGCACCGCGTGCATGTCGCACACGCGAAGAGCCACCAAGGCCGTGCTGTCCGAGCTCTTGCCGCCGTCGAACCCGAGGACGATCTCGTCGCCCGGCTTCAGGCTCTTGCCCTCGTCGAGCAACGGGTCCCACTCGGCTGGCCCGTAGAGGGCGTCCTCCTCGGCGATGACCTGGTTCAGGTACATGCGCCGCGAGCGCGAGGCCGAGATGGTCAAGTTCATGACCGACTTGATGATCGACTCGATCTTCAACCACGTTGCGTCGCCCCGAATCTTCGGGAGGACAATCCGCAGCGCCTCGGGCGTCAGCGGAGTCTTCGGGTGGGCCTCGATCGAGTCATACAGGGCGCCGACGTCGACCGCGCGACCTTCGAGCACCTTGTTGTGCGCCTCGCGCATCCGCTCGGCCACGCTGTCCTCGCCAGGGAGGTGGGCGTTTGTGATCGCCAGGTACCGCGAGTCCATCTTCGTCGAGTTGCCGTCGATGGTCTCGTACATCTTGTGGCCGCCGTTGCCGGCCACCCAGTGGTGAGTTTCATTGAGCAGTGTGAAGGTAGTTCTCTTGCCTTCGATTGACCGATACGAGCTGGTCACGGCTTGGAGCCGCTTACGGCCTCGGTCGGCCCGGATGAGCTCGGCGCCCATCTTGATGCCGTACGTCTGGATGAGCTTCGGCCCCATCAGGATGGGCAGGTAGCCCATCGTGTTGGTGGTCTGCTCCTGGTTCACTGCCGTGACCTGCACCCACGCCTGCGGGTGCGCCTTCGCCACCGGGGCGCCGTTCTCGCCCCAGTGGGAGAAGCGCGACGGTCCGACGAACTCGACGAGCGAGATCACCGCCAGGAGCGGGTCCTTACCGGGGTAAGCCCCAACCCTTCAGTCTTTGAAGAACGCCGGTCCGGTAAACGAACTCGCCGTTCTCGTCAATCGCATACCACCAGAGCAGAAAGCGAAGCTGCTCCCTGGTGAACTTCCAGGGCATTCGCTTCTCATCCGTCGAGCCTTCGCCATCCAGGTACTCGGCGCACCAGCCAGCGATCTGCCAGCCGAGCGTGCGCTCCGGGAGCTTCCATTGGCCGAAGGTGTCCTTCTGCCAGGTCGGCCCCAAGTATTCAGGCTCCAGGGCTTCGATCTCTTCGAGAGTCAGGGTTGAGATGGGTCTCACCTCCTCGGGTAGCTCGGGCGCCCCTTCCATACCGCGAGGAGTAGGTCGCTTTTGTGTGAGTTGCAGTCCACGCACGTGGGAAGGATGTTCGCGATGGCGTGCCGTCCACCCTTCGCGAGCGGAACGACGTGATCCTTGTGGAGCGGTCCGCTACTGCGTGAGTCGCAGTAGGCACAGCGGTAGTCGAAGCGGCGCTTCAGCGCCTCCCACTCCTTGACGCCGAACGGGCAGAAGCCGGGATTGCCAACCATCAAGGCGGCTCGGCGATCTGCCTGATCGCGTCGGCGGTGGGGGTTCTCGGCTCGCCACTCGCGGGCGTACTGGACACGCAACTCGCGGTTGCGCTCGTAGTAGTCGATGGCGCCGGCTCGGCGCTTTTCCGCTTCGCCTTCGTACCGCGCTTTGTTACGAACGCGCTCGGCGGCCTTGCCCTCTGGTGTTGCCCGGAGTCGCTGGTGCGCCCCGGCGCTCTTGCAGTCGCGGGAGCAGTACACGGCGTTGCTGCGCTTGTGTGAGACGTCGCAGCCACAGCTACGGCACAGGCGCTCGGCGGTCAGGTCTACGTCATGCAGCGACGTAACCTCGACTGAGCCGAATTTCATGAGGCGTTGGTAATGACGACCGCAGTAGCCCCGGCGTCGGGGCGGGGTCGGACACTTGGGAACTGCGCAGCTTGGGGTCGGATTCGCCATGATCGGGACGGTAGCTCCCCCCGCTGACAATCAGAGTCCGAGTTCCTTCTTGTAGTCCGCGATGGCTACGACTGCGGCAGAGTCCTGCTCGGGTACGGGCTCGGTCAGCTCGATGCGCACACGGCGCCGGTCGCCCTCTGCCACGAGAAGGCGTTCGAAGGCGGAGTAGATGGTCTGGAGCATCTGGCCGCTCCGCTTGCCCGCCTTCTTGTAGTAGGACAAGTCCTCGCACAGCGAGAAGGCGAAGGCCCAGTCGGAGTTCTGGTAGAAGTCGGCCTGGCCGGACGTCTTGAGCGAATCCCACAACTGCTTGGCGATGGGGTGCCAGTCTCGATCCCCATCGGGGATCTTGACCGGCTTCATCTCGCCCTTGGTCACGGGCTGCTCGTCGGACCCCTTCCGGGACCGCGGGCGCGCGAGGTCATCCTCGCGATTGGGGACAGGGCCACGTGCGCCCACCGGTCACCTCCTTGAAGTTCATCGGGCGTTGACGACGCGCGGCCCGGTAAGCGCGGATGGACGAGTTGGTTCTGTCAGTGTTGCCACCATCACTGCCATCTCTCACCAGCCGCCGTGCGGCTGGAAGTCTCGGCCCCCAAGAATGAACCAGGGGCCGGCGCCGCGCCCAAGGAGAGGAGGGCTCGGGGGGCGCTCGCGCTCGACAGGCAGGGGAGGGCCTGGAACGCGGGTGTCAGGGCCGGGAAGCAGGACTCCCCGCCCGGTTTACAAGGCCGGGGTGGGCCTCGGTCCGCTTGAAGCGCTTCTGGATCGCACGCCGTCTGGCGTTCGCGGCCTCGGCTCCCTCACGGGAGGACTTCTGGCGGTGGTGCCGGGAGCACAGCGAGCGAAGGTTCGCCAGGCTGTGATCGTCTCCCGGCCGAATGTGGTCCACGTCGGAGGCGAGCGAGTCGCAGCGTCCACCCGCTTGAGTCAGCGCGGTGCACTGCCCTCCGTCTCGGCGAAGGACCCGGAGTCGGATCTTGGGCCAGTCGGCCGGCAGGCGAGAGCGCCTGTCCGACCCCTCCCAGTTCGGCATCCATCACCTCCGACGTGGAAGCTGAGTCCTCGGTGACGTCCCGCCTGAGCAGGCGGCTGCCATGAGCTGTCAACCCGAGGGGTCTGGTATGTAAGTTGCTACGTTCAGTGGGGCGCTCCGCGCCCCTTACTGTGAAGCCGTAAGTGGCTCTGGTCGGCGAGGCCCGACAGGGCCTCCAGCCTGCTACTTCGTCTTGCGACTTACTCTCTTACACTTACTGTACGGAAGTTGATCTTGGCCTCAGAAACGGGACTTGCTGTGACTGTGGTCACACTTGCACAGGTGCGATCGAGACTGGGCCGCCTGTCGGCGGCCACCAGGGCTTGAGGCGACGGCGAAGAGGACGTAGTGCCAGGGGCGCCCCGAAGGGCGCCACAGAGTGGAGCCGCAGGCACTCTGGGGGCGCTGCCGCGCCCCGCAATCCAGTGCCGACTGACGGCTCTACGGCTTACGCTGGTCCTCATGAGCAACGACATCGACCTCGACTTCGCCCTTCAGGTCGCTGGCGCCGAGCTGTCCGACAAGTCTCCGGCTCCTGACAGCCCGCTCGGCCGACTGCGTCAGTTCGTCGCGGACAACGACATCGAGCGCTTGACTCAAGACCATGTTGCTCAAGCGCTGAGCGGGAAGCTCTGAGGTGCTGTAATTTCCTGCCATGCGCCCGATCGCGGGGGAGTGGTGGATGAGCACGGACGTCTGGGCAATCATCGTTTCGTCCATTGTCGGTGTTCTCGTCGGAGTACTTGGAGCCTGGGCCACATTCAGGTCAGCCAATCCAAAGCTGCGTCTGCAATGGTGGACCGTGGCGCAGCCTCCACTCTTCGACTCGCGGTTTGGCGGCCCGATTACCGTCAGCGCGGCCGGCATCACCATCAACGAGCCCCGCATCGTTCAGTTCCACCTCACGAACATCGGCCGCAGGGACATTACTTCATCCATTTTCCACAACGGCGAGAGCTTGGACTTCAAGTTCAACTCTCCGATCGTGGCGCCGTTGGAGCTTAGGAGCGAGCCCGAAGGAACCCGCCTCCCCGACGTCCAGCTTCCGCCAGGAGCGGAGGGTCGGGTCGAAGTCAGGCCGGGGCACATCAGGCGAGGTCAGATGATCACCGTGACCCTCCTGCTCGACGGCCAGGACGTGGAGGCGGCATGCGCGCACATGCCTCTGGTCGACGTGGACCTCGACAAGGAGGCGCCCGGCGATCGGGCGCGAGAGATCGGCTCTTTGGCGTACGAAGTGTTCCGCGCGGGCGCTTGGTTCCTACCGTTTTCCGCCTTGAGTAGATTTGTCCTACGGGATCGTGGGTCAAATCGCCCCTGAAACTGTGGCAGGACCCCGTCCGGTAAGACTCGGCGGTCCGGAAGAACGTGCACTGGGGGTCACCCCCCACCCCTTTCGGGCTGGTGCTACCCTCGCGCGCGCCCGCCCACGTCGCGCTCTCGCGTCTTCCCTCCGAGCAGTCGACGGAACTGCCCAAGGGGCGACTGAACGACCCGCAGAAGGGCTTCCAGCGCTTCAGAAACGTGCTCTGACCTGCGCGACTTGACGCCCACTGTGCAAGTGGTGCAGAGTTCTGCCTGTCGCCAGAACGGGACGCCGCAAGGCAGACCGAAACGGAGACAGCGCCACTTGCACACCGAGTCCAACTCGGGTACGGTGGAGCTCAGCAAGGCAGGCAAGCGAGTGTGTGACCAGGGTTACCGACGCACCTGGGAACGTACTGCGAGCGGTGGTAAACGGCTCACTCGCAACGGTCCGGCCAAGCGAATCGCAAGCTGCACGGCCCGAAGCGAGTGTGATACTGTCGCTTCAGCGCAGAGGTCAACAGGCCAAGCGCACAGAGAACTTCGTACGACGCTCACCCGGCCCCCGTAAGGGATGTCGCAGCCACTTCTCCGAGTGGTGTGGGTGAGTAGGGGAGGCTACCGGCCAACCGTTGAATCGACTCGAAGATGGGCCACCATCGCAGTACCGAGGAGTGAAGGCGGGGACTGTTCGCGAATACCTCCGGCATACGGACCAAGCAGAGTCGGGGCCGCTTTCGCGGCCGTGATCCGACCCGGCCAATCCTGGTGAAGCATTCCTTCGGGGGTGTGGAACGGCGCAAGGTGAGCCCTTGTGCTGGCGATACCAGGCAAGTGGTTGTGACATCAGGGCGAGGCGAGTCACTGTCACCGTTCTCACGAACGGCCCGGAAACGGGGCGGAGAGAACGGCAAGCGGGTGAGATGCCCGTACGCAACACGGAACGTCCCGCCCCGGTGTGAGCGGGGCGGGGGGAGTCGCAAGGCTCCCGCAGAACCCCTGATCGGACCGCCGCAAGGCGGTCGCGGTCCAGAGCGTCATGGCTCACAAGGGGGCCAGCTCTCCCGCCGATGCGGGATCGATCTTTGGACCATGTGTGTAAGTGTAGCAAGGTGAAACCTCTTCGGGGGTCCGTGGGAGATGAGCGCCCCACGCTGATGAGCCAGCTCCTGACCGAGAGGAACATCGTGATCTCCCTGGACAAGACCCCGCGAACCATCGCCGTCGCCAAGGCGCGGGCCCTGGTCGGTCGAGAGCTCCGCAAGAACAACGTCGCAGCCCTGGCATTTGTCTTCGGCATGCGAGTGCACGACGCGGCGGCCAAGGCCGCCGGAGAGGTGTCGGCTCAATGAACAACGTGAGATCGAGGTTCGCCCTGGAGACGACCAGCAAGAACGGCCTGACGTACGGCGAGCTGAAGAAGCTGCTGGCCACGATCGAGGACGCGTCGGAAGTCGATGAGGACGCTCCCATCCGAGTGAAGGTGGGGTGGAAGTCGCAGATCACCAAGATCGAGATCGGATGACAAGGCGAAACCGGCTTCAGCCGGTCCGGCCGGGTGGTTCCCGGCCGCTGATGAGCCAGCCTGCTCAGCGAGGAGAGGACAGGGACATGCAGCCCCAGGGACACATCCGAATGAACGTCACGACCCACGGTCAGTTCCAGACCAGCGCGGAGGGCTTCGACCGGCTCATCGCGCAGTACCTGCCCGCGTCGGTCGAGAGCTTGCGAGCCCAGCTCCAGAAGTTCTCGGACGAAGAACACGGCGCAGGCATCGACTACTCGGACCTGACCACGGTGACCGAGTGCCTGCTGGTCCTGGCCGAGCTGCGCGGATTCGCGACCAACTGACAAGGCGAAACCCCTGTCGGGGTCCGGCCGGCTTGGGTTGCCGGCCGCTGATGAGCCAGCCCGGAGAGAGGTGCGCAATGCAGGACGAAGACTTCATCACCCTGACTGTCGTGGTGAGAAGGGGCGGCGAGGAGGGAGACCCGTGCGAGAGCGTGCTCGCGGATCACCCTGACGTTCAGTTCGTCGGGCACCAGGATGGCGTCACGGTGGTGGCCCTCCAGCTCGGTGCTGAGCCGAGTAGCTGGAGCTGAAGGCGAAACCCCTTCGGGGGTCCGGTCGGCTTGGGTTGCCGGCCGCTGATGAGCCAGCCTGCTCAAATCTGAGGAGACGAGCGTGACGTACATCTACCCCGCTTCGCAGTCCGAGTACACCGCGGCCCTGGGTTTGGCCAGGTCTGAATCGGAAAGGATCTCAAGGGCTACGAGCGCCCCCGAGGAGATGCCTGGAGATGCGAGGTACTACCTCACCGCCGACCTTCAGTCCGGATTCGGCGTCGCGGCCGACGGCGCGCTGATCGGCCTGTTCAGCACGGTGCAGGGGCGTGGCGACGACCTGATCACGGACGCCGTGACGCACAAGGGCGCCACTCACCTGGACTGCTTTGACGGGTACCTGCCCGGACTCTACAAGCGGCACGGGTTCATCGAGACCGAGCGGGTTCCGAACTGGGTGTCGGGCGAGCCGGACGTGGTGTTCATGGCGCTTCGGTAGCTGTGTAAGTGTAGCCAGCGTGATACTGCAACTACGGCGAAGGTGGAGGAATGGCCGCGAAGGAACTGCGAGAGGCGCAGGAAGCAGGCGGGAAGGTCGTCGGGGCCGTGCCCCCGGCGGTTGGCCGGGAGATGGAGTGGAGCCCGCGCCGCAGGAACGACACGATGCCCTGGATCGAGAAAGGGCAGGTGTGCGACTGGGCCCGGTACCGAAGTCGAGAAGTGCAAGTGTCGCGTTGAGGCGAAACGCCCAGTAGGGCGTCCGGTCAGGTGGTTCCTGGCCGCTGATGAGCCAACCGCGGACGTCAGCCCAACGAGACCGAAAGGTCACACATGAAGTTGCTTGGGGGAACCACGGTGTTGCTCGACGCGCGGCGTGACCGCGAGGACAGCGACGGGGAAGCCGGGTTCTTCAGGAGGGTCAGCATCGGCTGATCCAACTTCCGCGCCTCCTTCCGTACCTCACCGGCATCTTGGGGGAGGGGGTGCAACTCACACACATGCGAAACCCCAGCCGGCCGTCCTCGGTCGGTGGGTCGGTCAGGCGTGGCGGCCTGGCCCTGATGAGCAGCCGTGGAGGAGAGACGTGGAGCTGGACAGGGAGACACTGGAGGAGGCGGCCGAAGAGGCGCTGTCTCGTCCGGGCGGCGCGATCTTCTGGGACGACCGCCTGTTCGAGACGCACGGCGCGGTGTTCCACTGGGCCGAACACGGCGACGACCTCCTGGCGGAGTCCAACTACCTGACCGCCCTTGACCTGATCAAGGGCGCGGCGGGTGACCTCGCGGACGAGCACGTCATCGACGGGACCTCCCGGCACTGGGCCTGCGGCTCCCTCCGGACGATCTACGTCCAGGTCTACGAGACCTACGAGGACGAGGAGTGCGAGTGCGAGCCCACCTGGGAGCATGAGGACGACTGCGAGCACGACGAGGACAGCTTCTACTGCGAGCTGTACTGCCGCATCGAGTGCGACGGTGAGGAGTGCCTGCCCGAGCAGGAGGAGTTCACCGCAGCGTTCATCGAGGCGACCAAGCTCGCGCTGTCCCTCCAGGACTGCCCGATCCTCGACGACTCGGACTACTCCGAGCGCGAGTGGGAGGCGTTCGAGAAGACGCTGAAGGAGGCTGTCGAGCACGCCCAGTGCGAGTACACGCTGGTCGACACCTGCGCGGAAGACGACGCAATCGCTGAGCTGTACTACCAGGACGAGGACAACACACACCGGCAGAGCTGGTGCCGCGCCGAGGACGTTGACTGGGGAGTGGTGGCGGAGGAGTACCGCGGGGCGCGCAACGCCTACTTCCTGGAGCGGGCGATCGAGGTCTACCGGTGGAACGTCTTGGGGTTCAGCCCCGACCAGCTCGAACTCGACGCCGCGATCTGAGCGTGCAAGTGTAACAAGCCGAAACCCCCGGCTCGGGGGTCAGCGAGGGATGGCAGCCCCCGCTCCGACGATGGCAGGCCGAAGCATGAAGGTGTGGCAGAGATGGCGGGCGACGAAATTCGTAAGCGTGCGACCGAGGTCCAGGCCCTCGTCCACAAGGTGCAGGAGTGGCGCACAGAGCAGGACCCCGGCACCCCTGAGTGGCTGACTCTGTGCGAGCTGGCAGACCAGGCGGAGGGGTTGATCGCCGCCCTCCCTTGGCGGATGCAGCCCGCCCCCACTGCGGAGGAGCTGATCGAGCTGATGGGCCTGTGACCCCGCAGGAACTCCTGGACGCCCTTCATGAGGGCGGGATGCCGTTCGCGGACGACGACCCGGACTACTGCCCTGATCACGGCTGGAACATCGGCCTGTACCACCACTCCGAGTGCGAGGTCTACGCCTCGCGCATCGGTCTCAACTGACCTGGCGAAACCCCTTCGGGGGTCGGCGAGGGATGGCTGCCCACGCCCTGATGAGCCAAGCCAACACGCAAGGAGCAGCAGTGACCCCGAAGTTCCGCGACCACGACGGCAACGTCCGTGACTCGAAGCGCACGGACAAGGCGAAGACCCTGGCCCGGCGCGAGCTGCGGCGCCAGAAGTACGGGAGCCCGGCTGCCGTCCGTATCGGCGTGACCGCCTGATGGACGAGATCGACGAGCGGTTCAACCGCTGGGCCGAGCGACTGCGCGTGCTCTACGCGGATGAGAACGCCACGCAGGATGACTTGGAAGTGGCGTACGACGAGATGTGGATCGAGGACAAGAACCTGATCGCCTACTGGGACAACTGCATCGACGGTTGCTGCCCGACGGGCGCCTTGCTCCTGGCCCGCCTCGTCCACCCGCGGATCAGTGCGCCCGCGATGGTGCGCGTCTTCCCCGAGTTCATCAAGTCGTCCCGGACGCATCGGGCCGTCATCTACACCGCCGAGGACTGAGGAGTTCAGTTGCCGAGCATCGACGAGATCAAGAAGTTCCTGTCCGACGAGTGCGCCCAGGAGATCATGGACATCGCATCGTTCGGAGGGATCACGTACTGGGCGATCGAGCCGACTGCGGAGGAGCGTCGCAACTTCCCCCGTGACAAGAGGTGGATCATCGTAGAGGGCTTTGACGATTCCTTCACCGGGGAAGAGCGCAGCGTGGACGGGGTCCACTTTCTGAACGAGGACGACCTCCGCGGGGCGTACGCGAAGCTGCTCGACCTTGACCAGGAGTACGTGGGCCGCGAGTACCACGGCTACATCGTCGAATCCTGGATGGACAGAACGGACAAGTACGGGATCGAGACCGGCATCATCGACGCCGGCATGGCCGACGCCATCGTCCAGGTGGCGATCTTCGACGAGGTTCGCTACGGGTAGACCGTGCAAGTGTAGCAGTGTGATACTGTAGCTCACAGAGAGGCGAAACCGGCTCCGGCCGGTCGGCCGGGAGGGGGTTCCGGTCCTGAAGATGCCACCCACTGTGAAGGTGTAGCGAATGAGCGACTACGTAACCCACGAGATCGAGACCGAGAACGGCGCCTTCTACGTCCGCGTTCTCGCGGCTGAGCGCCGGACCTTCAGCCGCCACGTCATGGGCCGAAGCGAGCCGGGCGAGGAACTGCGTCCGCGGGTCTGGCTGGCCACCGACCCCGAGTTCAAGCAGGAGTTCGAGCTCGGATACGTCAAGGTGCGCGGCCGGAAGTATGTGATCGAAGAGATGCTGGCCTTGGTCAACGGGCCGTCGGGCCGCCAGTGGCAGCGCGAGCCTACTTACGGCGGCTCCTTCCGCAGCGAGCGGAAGCAGGTGGAGTACCGCGCGCCCACCTTCAACGTGCTGCGCGAGTACGTGCATGGCGCTTTGGCGAAGTTCGCTGAGGCGCACCCCAAGTGGGAGCGGGAGTCCGTGCACCGCCTGTTTCGGTGCGAGCGCAACCGCAAGCTGAGCGAGGCGGTGCGCCTGCGCGCCGAGGCGGAGGCGGCCGAGAAGAAGGCGGCTGGGTGGCAGGAGCGTATCGACGAACTTGGCAAGGAGGCGTGAAGTGAACCCGCTTGAACTCCGCTACCGGCTCTACGGCTTCCTTGCGGGCCTGGCTCGGCCGGCTGCGATCGTCTCGGCCGAGATGCTGCCCCCAGTTCCGGGAGTGCCCGTCGAGATCCGAGTCGTGACCCTCGACCCAATGAACGACGAGCGCGTCTACCGGGTGAGCATCCGCGAGGAGTAGCACACAAGGCGAAACCCCCTTCGGGGGTCGGTTGGAGTGGATCTCCAGCCCTGATGAGCCAACCATGTGTGAAAGTGTAGCCATGATGGGCTTTGAGGAGATCAAGCGCCTCGGAACGACTCGGGAGGACTACTGATGGGACGCATGAAGGACGTTGCGATCGAGCTGGGCAGCTTCGAAATGGGTGAACTCTCTCCGCGGGAGACGTTGGACCTCTTCAGCCTCCTGGTGAAGAGCGGCCTGGCCTGGACCCTTCAGGGCTCCTACGGTCGGACGGCCATCGAGCTGGTGCAAGCCGGGTACCTCACTCGGGACGGCGACGTCAGCGAGTTCGCCGACGAGCTGCTGGAGGGGGTGGCCGCGACGTGAGCCTTCCCCGGCAGTTGAGTGCGCGGGTTGACGGCTCCCTGGCCCAAGACATCCGGGCGCTACGGCAGGCCGGCCTGAGTTACAGCCAGATGGTGAAGTGGGGCGTCGCCCTCCTGGCAGACGTCTACCAGGCGGCCTGGCAGTACAGGCTCGTCGCCGTTGGCGAGACGCCCGAGCTGGAGTCGTACAACTTCAACCGCGTGCGCAAGGAGTCCGGCCCTCCCTGGGTGGAGGAGGCGTGGCCCGATCGAACCGGGGCTGCGTAAGTGACGCCGAAACCTCCCGAGGGGGAGGTCGGGGTGGGGTGGCGCTCACCTCCTGACGACGGCAGCCATGACTGTGAAAGTGTAGCGATGACGACGAATCAGAACCTGAAGCTCGCAACCATCAAGGCCCTGCTCGCGAAGGCCGAGGACCCGGCCGCTTCGCCCGAAGAGGCGCAGGCGTACTTCACGCGAGCCGCCACCCTGATGGCGAAGTACGGGATCGAGCAGGCGATGCTCGCCGAGGCCCGCCCGGAGACGGATGAGCTTACGTACCGCAGCTTCGACATCAAGGGCAAGTACGTCCCGGACCGCGCGGCCCTGCTGTTCTCCATTACCCACGCGCTTGGCGCGCAGGGCATCTACTGGTCCCGGATTGACCGGGAGGGCGGCAAGCGGTACCGCAAGATCAAGGTCTACGCCCACCAGTCCACACTCGACCGCATCGAGATGCTGTTCAGCAGCCTTCAGCTCCAGGCCCTGAACGGCATGGCCAAGGCCCGCCCGATGTACGGGGAGTCCGTCACCGCCTACCGCAAGAGCTGGATGGCCGGCTTCTCCAGCACGGTGCGCAAGCGCCTGGCGGAGGCCGAAGAGGCCGCCCTCCAGGAGGCGCCAGCACAAGCCGGGGGCTCCGGCGCCGAGCTGGTCCTGGTCAAACGCGAGGCGGCCGTTGAGCGTTTCTTCAAGCAGGCCCACCCCGAGGTCAAGGCTTCCCCTCGACGTCGACTGACGGGCAACGGTTGGCACGACGGGCGCGCGGCGGGGGAGCGGGCCGACATCGGTGGGCGCCGCCTCGGTCGAGAGCGCAAGGCCCTGGCCGTCTGACCCAACCAACCACAAGGCGAAACCCCTTCGGGGGTCGGCGCGGGGTGACGGCCCACGCCCTGATGAGCCACGTCATCGAGAGGAGCACCACGGTGGAGAAGCGCAGCCGCATCGGCAAGAACGAGGTCGCGGGCCTGGGCAAGCTATACCTGCACGGCGGCCAGCCCCTGAAGCGCGACGAGTTGAAGCTCACGAACGCCGAGTACAGCGTGTTCGCCAAGCTGGCCTGGTTCGGTCTGGCCCAGCGCGAGACCGAGCAGAGGTGGTCCATCACGGACTTGGGCGTCGCCTTCGTCGAGGGGCGGGTCCGCGTCGCGGCCGTCGCGGTGACCGTGGACCGGCAGTTCTCCCACTTGGAGGGCGAGCTCGTCGCGGCCGGCGACGTGAACGAGGCGTTCTACTTCGAGCTGGTGACCGCCTGATGGCGCGCGACCGGGACGGCTGGGAGTACACCAAGGAGGACCCGCGCTGGGCGCCGACCGTCGAGATCGCGATGGGCGAGATCACGAACGGCCTGTACGGCGACGAGTACGAGCAGTGCAAGGCCGAGCTCGACGACCTGGTCCGGGCGGCCCGGCGCGACGCGGTCGAGGAGCTGAAGGCCAAGCGGTGGCCGCTCCATGAGGTGGAGGGCGCCTTTGCGGCAGCCGATTTCCTCTTCCCCGACTACCCCAAGGAGTCCGACAGTGAGTGACAAGCGAGTGAAGCTCGGCATGGTGGATGTCGACTCTGGGACGGTGTTCGTGGGAGATCCCTGCTACACCATCACCGGAGACGCCCCCCGCCACATCAAGACCTGGCCCGAGTGGTGCAGCCAGCTCCGCTGGAACGGGAAGAACTACGACGTCGTCGAGCCGGTCGGGTCCGGCGTTGGCCTGAGCATCCCGACGAT
Source organism: Streptomyces sp. NPDC048057 (assembly GCF_040653095.1). Classification (NCBI taxonomy): domain Bacteria; kingdom Bacillati; phylum Actinomycetota; class Actinomycetes; order Kitasatosporales; family Streptomycetaceae; genus Streptomyces; species Streptomyces sp. NPDC048057. Next base: position 10,362 of record NZ_JBEZNF010000010.1, on the reverse strand, counting down.
GTACGGGGACGGCTCCTACCCGGTGTACGCGGAGATCGTGCGAGGACGAGTCGCCCGCGTCACCATCGACTTCGACCCGCCGTACGACGAGGAGGACGACGAGGATGAGTAAGCCCGTACCCGGCACCGGCCGGAAGAGCCCGGCCGCGCTCCGGTCCAAGACTGGCGGCGGTTTGCGCGGCAGCGTCAGTGCGGGTAGCCGCATCCTGGAGCATTGGTACGCCAACGAGGGCGACAAGGGGCAGTGGATTCGCCGCCTGGTGCGGCGCCGTGAAGAGCGACTGTGGAAGAAGGAGGCGCGGGAGTGAGCGGGCTGATCATCGGACTCGCCGGCTACGCAAGGTCTGGGAAGAACGAGGCGGCCGAAGCTCTGGTCCAGTTCGGCTGGCGCCAGGCGGCCTTCGCCGACAAGCTCCGTGAGCTCCTGCTCGCCCTCAACCCGGTGATTCCCGGCCCGGTCGGCGAGGGAAACGTTCGGCTGCGGCTCTTGGTCGAGGACGTCGGCTGGGACTACGCCAAGACGCGCTACCCGGAGGTTCGGGCCCTGCTTCAGCGGGCCGGTACTGACGCCGGCCGCAAGGTGCTCGGCGCCAACGTCTGGGTCGACGCCCTGTTCCGCGAGCACGCGGAAGCTGCGGCGCTGGTGATCACGGACGTGCGCTTCCCCAATGAGGCCCGCGCGGTGTGCGAGCGGGGCGGCGTGCTGATCCGGGTGGAGAGGCCCGGTACGGGGCCGGCTCGCGATCGAGCAGGGCGAGTGCATGAATCAGAGGTCGCCCTGGAGGGGTGGGCCTACGACCACACGCTGGTCAACGACGGCTCGCGGGATCTACGCCTGAAGTTGCATGGCGTGGCCAATCTTGTGCAACTGTCGCAGGCTGTGTAAGTTGAGCGTTACGACGATCCGGGAGCTCGACGGACTGCCGGATGGCAGCGTGATTGAGCTGCTGGACAAGCGAGGGAGTATCCGCTTCAAGCGGAGCGGCCACTGGCACGCCGCGGACAAGTCCCGCACCCAGAACGTCTACACGTACGTCAACACCCGACGCTGGGGAGCGCGGGTCGTAGAGAGGGGTACCGAGAAGTGAGCAGCAGCCGCGAAGCCCTGGTGGAACTGGTCGAGCGCTACCGGGTGGCGTTCGCCAAGCGGGAGGAGGGCATCCAGTCCTTCCTTGACGGCGAGGGGGATCTGAAGGAGGGGCAATCCCTCAACGCGTACGACGAGCACAGCCGCGGCGCCTGGAACGACTCGCACGGCGACCTCGGGAGCTTCCTCTCCGAGTTGCGTGACCTGCTCGGCGCTCGGCTGAAGGTGGGGGACCGGGTGACCGTCGCCGCCGATGCTGTAACCGCCCTGGGCGGTTGGGTCTACTTCGCGGGCGAGGTGGTCGGCACGGTGATCGCCGAGTTCGACGAGGACGGGGACGTCGAGGTGCGGTCGGACGGCGGGATGCACCAGTACGTCGCCTCTCGCTACGTGTCGCTCATCGAGACCTGAGTGTGCAAGTGTGACAAGCCGAAACCTCCGGGAGGAGGTCGGCCGAGGGTGGCGCTTCGGCCCTGACGATGGCAGCCAAACGAGAGGAGTAGTCAGCGATGCGCGAGAAGTACTTCGTCGACTGGAGCGACGCGGCCTTCCCCAAGATCCTGCCGATCAAGTTCGCCTCCGAGCACGCCCAGCCCTTGACACTGACCGAGGCCAAGCGAGAGGTCGTCGAGCACTTCCAGGTCGACATCCGTCACGCCCGCGAGCAGATCCGTCTCGCCCGCGCGCTGCGCGCCGACGAGATCGTGGTGGGCTGATGAAGTACCTGCGGGTGACGGTACGCGGTCCGCACAGCAATACCGAGCAGACCAGCGTGATCGAGGTCGACGACGACTTCGAGAAGGACGGCGCGGAGGACAACGAGATCATCGAGAACGCCGTGTGGGACTACGTCAGCTACTCGTCCGAACTGGTCGACGAAGCCGACCTGGACGAGAGCGAGCGCGCCGACCTCGGCCTCGACGAGGACGAATGAGGATCACGGCGAGGGCGCACGAGGTCAAGAAGGTCGTCGACATCCTCGAAGACCCCACCTTCAGCGGACCCGAGCAGATGGCCAAGGCCCTCATCAAGGAGGTCGGGGACATGATCCAGATGCGGGACCTGTTCGTCCTCGTCCACACCTGGGCCGACGGCTCGAAGGGGCTGAACATGGGCCCCTTCGGCGCCGTCGCTGAAGCCGAGAGCTTCGCCAAGAAGGTGGGCCTCGGAGGCACCGGCAGGGTCGTCCCGATTACCTCGTCTGGGGTGCTCCTCGCCGACTGCGACGGCAAGACGGGCTGGCCCGGTTACTGCTGGAACCCCGAGTGCGGGCACAGCCCCACGAACCACGCGATGGATGGCTCAAGCCGCGGCAAGTGCCACCGCGCGGACTGCGACTGCGGGAAGTTCGTCAAGGACGACCCCAGCGCCAAGAAGAGGAAGCCAGCCGCCAAGACGGCCGCAGCGAAGGGGGTGAACGAACTCTGACCAAACCGAAGTACCACCCCGGACAACGATTCAACCAGCTCATCTTCGTCGAGCGAGACCCCAGCGACTACCGCAAGTGGGTGGTCGACTGCGACTGCGGCGCCCGAGTCATGAAGTGGATGGGTGGAGTCACGGGAGGCGGAAGCCCTCACTGTGGAGATCGGAGCAAGCACCCCCGAGGCGAGAACCGGAGTTACGGCTTCGTGCACATGCGTCTGCGGCGAGAGCGAGGCGCTGCCTCCGAGCAAGGGTGCGTCGACTGCGGAGGCCAGGCTCGCGACTGGTCCTACGACCACCGGGACCCCGAGGAAGTGAGCAGTCCCGACCGAGCTGGTCGGGTCGTCAAGTACAGCCTGAAGTTGGGGCACTACCAGCCGCGATGCAAGCCGTGTCACAGCAAGTTCGACCAGTAGGGAGATCAGAGTGAGCACCGTCGACTGGAGGCCGTGCGCCTGCGGCGCCAAGCGGGATTTCATGAGTAAGCACGGCGCGGAGAGGGCCCTCGGCAAGGCCCGAGCCAAGCGGACCCGACGTGCAGACGCGCACGGCACCAGGCGTGGGCTGCGGGTCGAGAGCCGCACCTACCGGTGCCCCGAGGGTGGCTGGCACCTGACGTCTGAGTCACGGGCGTCGTACGAGAACCGCATTTACGTTGAGGAGGTTGTGTAAGTGTCGCTCAAATTCGGACCGCTTGAGCCGGTCAACGAGGACGACGTCCTGATCGTCTACGGCTTCCACCAGGCCCGTCGACACCCCGAGTTCAAGCGGGAGAACGTCTTCACCCTGCACGGGGCGAGGGCCTTCGGTCAGCTCCGCGGCAGGCGCCCGAAGAGGATCTTTCATGTCGGCCTCGGGTTGAGCCGGGAGGCTGGCCGCCTCCGCGAACTGTTCGCCTGGCTGGAGAAGCACTGCGGCACTGAGATCCATCACGTCAATGAGCTCGACATGTACGAGCCGGGCGGCATCGCCCACCCCGACACCCCGCTTCAGATCGAGGAGGTCTCTACTCCGTGAGTGACGAACGCCGAAATCGTGCCCGGTTCCTGATTGGGCGCTACCCGACCCTGTTCAGCAGCGAGCGCGAGAAGATGCTCCCCCTCTGGGCGCAGGCCAAGCTCGCCGACCTCCGACTCCTTCTGGTGGCGGAGGCGGGCAACTACGAGAGTGCGGTGAGCGAGATCGATGGCCTTCTCGAAGAACTCGAAGGTCGGCGTCGCCAGTGAGTCGGGACCCCGTCGTGAGCGTCGAATGGAGGCGAGTGAAATGGACACAGGCCGAACGTGAACGCCTCGCTCGCATCCTGCTTGGGCCGGTAGCGAAGAAGGGCTGACTGAGCTACAGGTGCACGCTGTACCCGAAGCGCCCCCGAGCCTCATTCTGGCCGGGGGCGCGCGCATCTCTGTGTAAATGTAACTGGAGGGGATCATGGGAACGAAGACGCTGCCTCGCAAGGTCAAGAAATTGCGGGTGGCCATCTACCTGCGCGTTTCGACGGCCAAGCAGGTCGAAGGCTTTGGTCTCGAAGATCAGGAGGAGCGCTGCCGGGCTTGGGTCAACTACCAGTTGCGCAACACGCCACACGTCATCGTGGACGTCTACTGCGACGGAGGAGTGTCGGGCAAAATTGCACACCGCGAAGATGTAGACCGCCTGATGAGCGACATCCAGGCGGGACTGATTGACGTGGTCGTCTTCGGCAAGCTGGACCGCATCGGCCGCACGATGAAGAACATCCACCGCTGGGTCTACGACGCGACCGATTTCGGGGTTCGTGTCGCCACTGCCGACGGCCGCATCGACTCCGATGACGCCATGTTCGGGATCTTGCTCTCCCTTCTGGCGTACATGGCGGAGGTTGAGCATGCTTTGATCCTGGAGCGAACGATGGGCGGCCGGATCAAGAAGATCTCCGGGGGAGGTTGGGCCAGCGGCGTACCGCCCTACGGCTACAAGCTCGACGAAGAGGGCGAGCCCGTCGTCAATCCCGCCGAGCAGGAGGTGATCTTCAAGTTCGCCGAGCTGGCGATTGACCGCAAAATGTCCCGAGGTCAGGCCGCCGCCGAGCTCAACGAACTCAAGTGCCGCACCCGGACCGGGAAGCTCTGGGAGGGTAACAACCTGATCCTCCGCATGCGTCTGGCGGTTCGCGGCTACGTCGACTTCACTTTCTCTGGCATGAACGAGGACGGGGAGGAGATCACCACCACCTACCGCCTGGACCTGCCCCCCCTGTTCGAGGATGAGAGTCGGCGCAAGGCCCTGGAAGCCGTTCTGGAGGACATGAAGGGCACCCCGCGGACCTCCTACAGCACCCACCTGCTCTCGGGCCACCTGTTCAGCATCTGCGGCCACTCCCGGTACGGCGCGGGCCGAACCGACCAAGGCGACACCGTCTACCGGTGCTCAAACTCGGCCAAAGCGGTCGATGGGCACGCCTGCAAGCAGATTGCAGGAGAAGAGACCGAGCAGGCGGTCTGGGGTGAGGTTGCCAAGAAGTTGTCCGACCCTGAGTCGATCAAGGGGCTGGTCGACGAGTGGCTGGGCGCCATCCCTGAGCGCGCGGAGTCCTACCGGGCCCGTATGCGGGAGATCGAGGAGAAGCTGAACCGGCTCCGCAACACCCGACGGAAGAAGATCGCCATGCTCGTCGCTTCCTTTGATGAGGATGACGAGGAAGACCAGAAGCTGATCGCCGAGCTGAAGGAGGAGATCGCCTCCAAGGAGAAGGGGCTCCGGGAGGAGCAGGAGCGCATCGCGGAGTGGCTGGAGGACGCCGAGCACAAGGAGGGGCGGGCTGAGGGCATGCATGCGCTGATCGATCGGATCGGCACAAATGTCCATGATCTTGACCGGGTCGACAAGAAGCAGATCTTGGAGCTACTTCAGGTGCGGGTCGAGATCGTCGGCGACAGTGTGTCCGGCCAGAAGGGCGGAACCAAGGACCCGATGCTGGAGTGGCACCGCAAGAACAAGATCACCATACCTCTCGCTGTCTCCGATGAGCAGTGGGCGCGAGTCGGGAGCATCCTGGTACCACGACGCAAGCCCAACCTGGAGGATCGGGCGTGCTTCCAGATGCTGCTGGAGAAGCTTCGCGACATCAAGGGATGGCACGACTACGACCACGACGAGCGCATGGGCGGGAAGGGCTGGGGCTTCTTCTACCGCCTTGCACGCCGCTGGTTCACGGACGGGATGTACGCCGAGGCCCTGCGGACGATGGCCCCATACGAAGGGGTCGAAGCTCCTGCTGGATACACTCTGCCTCCCATGAAGATTTACGGCGCGATCGATGAATCAGCGGAGGATGTAGTGAAATCTGAAGCAGGCAAGCGCACTCCTTCCACCAAGGGGATCACCGCGAACGGCCCCGCGGTGGACGGCGCTGCCTCCGGGGCTGCCGCGTGACCGTGCGCAACGAGGAGGCGACCGAGATGAAGAACTCCAACGGCCCGCTGGAAGGAGCCGTCGTCGCGGTCGCCGGAGCGGCGGGTCCAGCTGGACGCGCCGCCCTGCTGCGGCTCGCCGAGGCCGGTGCCACCGTCGTCGGCGCGGACGCCGACCCCGAGCGGCTCGCGGAGGCCGTCGACGCGGCCCGGTACGCCCACGGCGGCGCGACCGTCACCGGCGACACCGTCGACCTGCTCGACCTCGCCGCGACCCGCGAGTGGGCGGACAAGACCGAGAAGGAGTTCGGCCGCATCGACGGCCTGGTGCACCTGGTCGGCGGCTGGCGCGGCAGCGCCTCCTTCGCCGAGACCAAGATGTCCGACTGGGACCTCCTGGAGCGGCTGCTGATCCGCACCGTGCAGCACACCTCCCTCGCCTTCCACGACGGGCTGCTGCGCAGCGACCGCGGGCGCTTCCTGCTGATCAGCGCGGCCGGCGCCAGCAAGCCCACCGCGGGCAACGCGGCGTACTCCGCGGCCAAGGCCGCCGCCGAGGCGTGGACGCTCGCCCTCGGCGACGCCTTCCGCAAGGAGGGGGGCGACGACGGCCCGCGCTCCGCTGCTGCGATCCTGGTGGTGAAGGCTCTGGTGCACGAAGCGATGCGTGCCGAGCGACCGAACGCCAAGTTCGCGGGCTTCACGGACGTCACGGAGCTGGCCGATGCCATCGCCGGCGTCTGGGACCGGCCCGCCACGGAAGTGAATGGACAGCGCCTGTGGCTGACGCCCCAACCGTGAGGACGACCCCCGTCGCGACGGCCGCGCGCCGCCACCACGACCCCGACGTCCGCGGATTCGCCAGCGACAACTACGCGGGCGTGCACCCCGAAGTCCTCGCGGCACTCGCCCTCGCCAACGGCGGCCACCAGGTCGCCTACGGCGAGGACGAGTACACCGAGCACCTCCAGCGGATCATGCACAGCCACTTCGGCCCCACCGCCGAGGCGTTCCCCGTCTTCAACGGCACCGGCGCCAACGTCACCGCGCTCCAGGCGCTCACCGACCGGTGGGGCGCGGTGATCTGCGCCCAGACCGCCCACATCAACGTCGACGAGGGCGGTGCCCCCGAGCGCATGGGCGGGCTGAAGCTGCTGTCCGTGCCCACGCCCGACGGCAAGCTCACCCCCGAGCTGATCGACCGGGAGGCGTACGGCTGGGACGACGAGCACCGGGCGATGCCGCAGGTGGTGTCCATCACCCAGAACACCGAGCTGGGCACGGTCTACACCCCGGGTGAGATCCGCGCGATCGTCGAGCACGCCCACGAGCGCGGGATGAAGGTCCACCTCGACGGCGCCCGGATATCCAACGCCGCGGCCTCCCTGGACGTCCCCATGCGGACGTTCACCAACGCCGTCGGCGTCGACGTGATCACCTTCGGCGGCACGAAGAACGGCATGATGTTCGGCGAAGCCGTCGTCGTGCTGAACCCGGACGCGGTCAGCCACATGAAGCACCTGCGCAAGCTGTCCATGCAGCTCGCCTCCAAGATGCGGTTCGTCTCCGTGCAGCTCGAAGCGCTGCTCGCACGCGACCTGTGGCTGCGCAACGCCCGGCACGCCAACGCCATGGCGCAGCGGCTCGCCGAAGGCGTGCGCCAGGTCGACGGAGTGGAGATCCTGCACCCCGTCCAGGCCAACGCGGTCTTCGCCCGGCTGCCGCACGAGGTGAGCGTGCGACTGCAGCAGCGCTTCCGCTTCTACTTCTGGGACGAAGCGGCGGGCGACGTGCGCTGGATGTGCTCCTTCGACACCACCGAGGAGGACGTCGACGCCTTCGTCCAGGCGCTGAAGGAGGAGTCGGCCCGCGGCTGACCCCGGCAGACTTCGTGCATGGATATGCGGCCGACCGTAAATCGATTGATTGCGGTCGGTCGTCTGCTTAGGGTGGGCCGCCATGGAGCTGATTCAGCAGAGCGCCGACCTGTCCGCCTACCTCGCCGCCGACGAAGCCGTGGACCACGAGCACCCGCTCGTGCGTGAGACCGCCGCCCGCCTGCGCGGCCACGCCTCCGACGCGCACGACTACGCCCGATCGGCCTTCGAGTTCGTCCGGGACGCGATTCCGCACTCCGCCGACGCCGGGGACGACCGCGTCACCTGGCGCGCCTCGGACGTGCTGCGGCAGCGGACCGGCATCTGCTACGCCAAGGCCCACGCCCTGGTCGCACTGCTGCGCGTCGAGTCCATCCCTGCCGCCTTCTGCTATCAGAATCTCGGCGGGATCCACGGCCTGGTCGCCCTGAGGCCGCCCGGGCGTGCGGGCTGGTCGCGCGTGGACCCGCGGGGGAACAAGCCCGGCGTCGACGCCCAGTTCTCACTCGACGTGGAGCAGTTGGCCTTCCCGGTCCGGCCGGAGTCCAATGAAGTGGACTATCCAGAGCTGTATGCTGCACCCCATCCGGTCGTCCTCGCCGCCCTCAAGGCCGCACCCGACCGGGAGCATCTGCTCGCGCACCTTCCCACCGCACTGTGATGAGGCACTTCGGCATGGCGATCACGCTCACCGTCTCCGACGACGTCAGGGACCTCGCGCCCGGCTACACGCACCTCGCGATCGAGGCGTACGACCTCGTCAACGGCCCCAGCACCGAGGACAGCTCCGCCCTCCTCGACGACGCCGCCCGCCGGCTCGCGCAGCGCCTGGAGGGACGCGCCCCGCACGAGGACCCGCACATGGTCACCTGGCGCACGACCTTCACCGCCTTCGGCGCCAAGCCGTCCCGTACGCGCAACTCCGCCGAGGCGCTGGCCAAGCGGGCCCTCGCCGACGGCGGACTGCCGCGGATCAACCTCCTCGTCGACCTCTACAACGCCATCAGCGTCGCCCATCTGCTCCCCGTCGGCGGCGAGGACCTCGACCGGATCCAGGGAGGCATGCGGCTGATCCGCGCCGTCGGCGACGAGCCCTTCGGCACCGTGGCCGCGGGCGAGGAGAGCGTCGAACACCCGGAGTCGGGCGAGGTCGTGTGGCGGGACGCCGCGGGCGTCACCTGCCGCCGCTGGTGCTGGCGCCAGGGGCGGCGCACCCGGCTCACCGAGGAGACGACGAACGCGCTCTTCCTGCTGGAGGCGCTGGCGCCCGTGACCGGCGCCGAGCTGGAGGCCGCCGGCGCGGAACTGGTGGAGTCGCTGGAGAAGTTCAGCCCGGGCGCGCGGATCGTCGTCCACGCGCCGGCCTGACGCGCCCCAGAGGTCAGTGGACCCCGCGGAGCTGCTCCGGGGTCGGAGCCGTCCCCCCGAGGTGCGCGGGCATCCACCAGGTGTCCGAAGCGTCCCGGGGGCGTACGGGATAGGCGCGCTGCGCCGCTTCCAGCAGCTCCTGCACGCGCTCCCGCAGCCGTCGGGTGATCGCTCCCGCGTACTGGTCGGAGGGCGCCTCGACCGGCTCGCCCACCCGGATCGTCACCGGGATGTGGCTGCGCTTGAGGTTCCGCGGACGCCCCTTGGTCCACAGCCGTTGCGTGCCCCACAGGGCCATCGGGATCAGCGGCACCCCGGCCTCCTGCGCCAGCCGCGCGGCACCGGACTTGAACGACTTCAGCGTGAACGACTGCGAGATGGTCGCCTCGGGGAAGACGCCGACGATCTCGCCCGAACGGAGCGAGTCGAGGGCGTGGCGGTACGCCGCGTCGCCCTGGGCCCGGTCGACGGGGATGTGCTTCATCCCGCGCATCAGCGGACCGCCGATCCGGTGGCGGAAGACCGAGTCCTTCGCCATGAAGCGCACCAGTCGCTTCTGGGGGAGGGCGCCGAGACCGGTGAAGATGAAGTCCAGATAGCTGATGTGGTTGCTGACCAGCACGGCGCCGCCCGAACGCGGGATGTTCTGCGACCCCTGAATGTCGATCTTGAGGTCCAGCGCCTTGAACATCGTGCGCGCCGCGCCGATGACCGGCGGGTAGACGAGCTCTGCCATGCGGGGAGGATCCTTCTGTCGTGCCCGGGGAGGGTTCTCCCGGCGGAAGTTACGCAGCCGTAGGTATTCGGTGCTGGGCAGATCGTGCCCCATGTGGCGCCCGCTGGCCAGTCCTGGGGTGTGGACCGGGCGAGATTCTCGTCACGTCCCTCTTTTCCGTCCATCGGCTCATATGCGGAGGCCCCGCTCTGACGTCGGCAAGGTCACAGGTCCAAGCGCTTGCTCAGGAGCCGGTTCGATGGCGTACTGGTAAGTAATATTTTGACCGGAGCGCCGGTCGATTCGACCGGAAACCCCGACTGTGGGCACTTATGCTGCCTCACAGCGCTGCCCCGGCCTCCGGGCCTGGGGGCACCACGGATACGGCCACTGCGAGTAGGCATTGAGGAGTCGGCGTGAGCTTGAAGATCGTTGTCTGTGTGAAGTACGTGCCTGACGCGAGTGGTGATCGGGGTTTTGGTGCGGATTTGACGGTGGATC